>CAJKRH010000052.1 GCA_905202255.1 uncultured Ruminococcus sp. | reverse complement strand
TGACCGATTTGCGAAGCAAACGCGGTCGGCGTCGCCGAGACAGGGGCAGAAGGTGGCGCGGTTTACCGCGACGGATGAGGTGTTACTACAGTATATTGCCAAAATAAACCCCATCTCGCTATGTTCGCACCCATACTTTTGCCAAAACTCCAACCGCGAGGTTCGCCGTAGCCCAACATGGCACAGTAGCAAATCCGAGTCGGCGCTTAAGCGTTTCGAACCTGTAGCTGTGGTTAAGCTATAGCGGGACGGTCGGGGCACTTTGTTCGCGCTGGTCGCCGCGAGGCGACAGAAGAAGTTAAAAGAGGAAAGCGTTCCTCTTTTTGTCCTTTTCGTTCTTTTCGGACAAGCGAAAAGAACATTAAAAGAAAAATTTCTTTTGCTACTCTTCTTCACAGAAAAGTACAATAAAAGAAAAGTTTATTTATGTTTCTTTTCAGCCCCCTTTTCACCAAAAAACACATTTTTCATATGATACATCGTAATTATGTGCAGAAAGAGGGAGATTTTTTCATGAAACTTGCGGAAACTGTAATTCTCGCTTTGCTTCTCGCTTCGTCATTTGCCACGGCAATGTATCTTTTCGTATCATTTTTCGCGGAAAACGAGCTTGAAAAAAGCGAATTTGTAAAAATTACAAATAATCGTATAGAAATATTTGCAAATTACGAAAATTTGGAGTATTATATAAGATGCAGTATGTTTGCTTATGCACAGCAAAAGACAGTGATAGTGATACATATAAACAGAAGCGATGCGCATTTCGATGAGATTATGTATATAGCGGAAAGCTTTGCTTCGCGTCACGGAAATGTGCGCTGTGAGCTTATCTGACGGATTCTGACTGAGGGATTAAAATGGATTTGAAAAACGGTATTGCCGACAAGGAGGGGCTTCTCTCCATAGAAGGCTCTGTGGAAAAAATAATATATCAGAATGAAGAAAACGGATATACGGTATGCGAGATATTCACGCCATCCGACGAGCTTTTCACGCTCGTCGGCAATATGCCGTATCTCTCGGAGGGCGAGACCATTTCGGCGCTCGGCAACTGGGTCAACCACGCCACTTTCGGCAAGCAGTTCAAGGTGGAGTTTTATGAGAAGCAGCTGCCCGCCACCGAGACGGCGATACTGAAATATCTCTCCTCCGGCGCCGTGCGCGGCATAGGCAAGGTGACGGCGCAGAGGATAGTTTCGCAGTTCGGCGCGGACAGCTTTGAGGTCATCGAGCATAATCCGCAGTGGCTTGCCGAGATACCGGGCATCTCGCCGAAAAAAGCGGAGCAGATAAGCGCCTCTTTTGCGGCGCAGTTCGGCATGAGAAATGTCATGATGTTCTGCCGCGAATATTTCGGTCCGACGACGGCTGTCAGGATATATAAAAAATGGGGCAACGGCGCAGTGGAGCGCATAAAGCAAAATCCGTATATTCTCTGCGGAGAGATATACGGCGTCGGTTTTGAAAAAGCGGACGCCATAGCCAAAGACCTCGGCATAAAGAAAAACGCGCCCGAGCGCATCGCGATGGGACTGAAATATGTGCTCATGCACAATGCCGCCTCAAACGGACATTCTTTCCTGCCGCTCGATAAGCTCTGCGCCGTGGCGAAGCGCCTGCTCTCCTGCGAGATGAACGAAATAGAGGACGAAGCGGCGGCGCTGGAAACGCGCGGCGAGATAGTCTGCGTGCGCCACGAGGGCATGAAATGCGCATATCTGCGCGATTATTACGAAGCGGAGAAATATACCGCATCAAAGCTCTGCGCACTCGACCGCGCAGGCAAAAATCTCGGCGAGGACAATGTGCTTTCGCTCATTTCCATGGTGGAGCGCGAGAGCAATATGGAATATGCCGTGCTTCAGAAGCGCGCCATATGTCAGGCGGCAAGCAACGGCGTTTTCATCCTCACGGGCGGACCCGGAACGGGAAAAACCACCGTTGTACGTGCAATAATCCGTGTTTTCGACGCGATGGGGCTTCGCATAGCGCTCGCCGCGCCAACGGGCAGAGCGGCAAAGCGCATGTCGCAGAGCGCGGGCGAGGAAGCAAAAACCATTCATCGCCTGCTCGAAATGGAATACGGCGCGGAGGACAAGCTCAGTTTCCGCAAGAATGAAAACGACCAGCTTGAGGATGATGTCATCATCATAGACGAAGCTTCCATGCTCGACCTGATGCTCACAAATGCGCTTCTCAAGGCGATAAAACCCGGAGCGAGACTCATACTCATCGGCGATGTGAATCAGCTCCCTCCTGTCGGCGCGGGACATGTTTTCGACGATATAATCAAAAGCGACCGCTTCGCTACGGTCGAACTGACGCATATTTTCCGTCAGGCACAGGAGAGTCTGATAGTCACGAACGCGCACGCCGTAAACCACGGCGAATATATGAATCTCGAGAGCAAGAGCGGCGACTTTTTCTTCCTGCCGCGGCAGGATGACGCGCAGACGGCGGCGACGATAGCCGAACTCTGCAAAAAGCGCCTGCCGAAATCATACGGGCTGACTGTTTTTGAGGGGATACAGGTGATAACCCCGTCGCGAAAAGGTGACGCTGGCACAGAGATGCTCAATTCCGCCCTGCAATCGGCGATAAACCCGCCCACGCGGGGCAAAGCGGAAAAGAAGGTTCGCGATTTCACCCTGCGCGAGGGCGACAAGGTGATGCAGATAAAGAACAATTACGATATAGAGTGGAATAAAAACGGCACACAGGGCTTCGGCATTTTCAACGGCGATATCGGCGTGATAAAGAAGATAGACCTGTCCGAGGAGCTTATCACGGTTGATTTCGAGGACAAAATATGCGAATACGACTATACCATGCTCGATGAGCTGGAGCTTGCCTATGCGATAACCGTGCATAAGAGTCAGGGCAGTGAGTATCCTATAGTTGTCATGCCGCTCTATCGCTATACGCCGAAACTGCTGACGCGCAATCTGCTCTATACGGCGATAACGAGAGCGCAGAGCATAGTCATTCTCGTCGGTAACGGCGAGGTTGCAAAGGCAATGGTAGACAACAACAGGCAGACAAAGAGATATACGGGGTTACGCTATGCGCTTGAAAAATATGATTGAAGCCGCGGCGGGATTTTTCGCCGTGCGCAAATGCGCCGTCTGCGGCAAAGTGCTTTCCGATGAAGAGCGCGGCGCTTTCTGTTCCGCATGCGAAGCAAAATACCGCGCGCTGAAAGATGAGGTCTGCACGGTATGCGGGCGCACATCGGCATATTGCCGCTGTGCCTGCGTGGGCGATTTCCGCGATATCGGCGCAGAGAGGACGCTTCATCTTTTCTTCTATGACGGCGATTTTTCAAGAAGAGTCATCTATGCGCTCAAAAACGGCGGAAAAGCGAGACTGATAAAAGCTCTCGCACATGAGCTGGCGGAGCTTATCTATCTTTCCAAGGGAAGCGACGATATTTCGGCATATACAGTGACTTATGTTCCGAGAAGCCGCAGAAATATAAAGAAATACGGCTTTGACCAAGCGAAAATGATGGCGAAATATATCGCGCGGGAGCTTGATATTCCGTTTGCATGCACGCTTGTCCGCATTGGTTCCTCCTCGCAGAAAGCGGCTTCGGCAGAGGAAAGACGCGAGCGCGCCGAGCGCTCTTATGCGCTTGCGGATTCGGATATCGCAGGCAGAAAATTTATAATAATCGACGATGTGATAACGAGCGGAAGCACACTGCATGCCTGCATTTCGCTACTGCGCGAAGCCGGTGCCTCGCAGATTATAGCGGCAACCGCGGCAAAGACGCAGTACAGCGCGGAATCATACGATGAAACAGACGCGGATATGCGCGGAGAATATATTTTCCCGATGGGATATTGACAAACGATGCCAACTATGATATACTGTACTATGCAAGATAATACAGTTAAAGGCAAATGGAGGTGACGGCTTGAAAAATATGACAAGAGGCAAGCGGATTTTATGTGTCGTGCTTGCCGTGCTGATATTGCTCTTTGCCTGCGCGGCATTTGTGCAGTTCGGGCTGAAAAAGGATATCTACGGCAAAACCTTTTGCACGGCATACGGCATAATCGGCAGCCTGAAGCGCGGAGAGAAGAATCTTCTCCTCGAAAAAGAAATCGCGCTTGCGGCTTATCCCGCGGAGGATATCATGGCGTGGAAAACGGAGGCGACGCCGGAATATACGCTCTGGCTTGTAAATGCGACATATCCTCTCGCGGAAGAGGAGCTTCGGAATGTCGACATGTGCGAGATAGGAAACGGGCGCACGCTCTGCACGGAGGCATATGAAAATCTGAAAGCGCTTTTTGCCGCGGCAAAAGAAGAATGCGGAGATGAGCTTATCGTGACGAGCGGCTTTCGCACGCACGACGAGCAGGCGGCACTCTATGTCAGCATGCCGGCAGTTGCCGTCGAAGCGGGAACGAGCGAACATCAATGCGGTTTTGCCGTCGATGTGAAAACGAGCGGCTACGGTCAGCGGCGGTTTGTGATGAGTCGCGGCGGCAGATGGACGGATGAAAACTGCTCGCGCTTCGGTTTTATAATACGCTATCCTTTCTATGGAAAAAAGACGACGATGGTCACATATGAGCCGTGGCATCTGCGCTATGTGGGCTATCCTCATGCCGAGATAATCAGCCGCATGAGAATAACGCTCGAGGATTACTACGGGATTTTCGAGAACGGCAAATATTACGAATACGGCGACTATCTGATATCGCATCAGACCTCGGATGACGGGCTTATCTATCTGCCCGAGAATATCGGCGATGTCAAAGTGTCACCCGACAATATGGGCGGGTATATCGTGACGGTAAAAGTGAAATGATACAGATGTATAAATAGCAAAAAGCGTTGCATTGCAACGCTTTTTTGCTTGTTGAGCAGAATGGGGTTTTACTGTGCTTTTATTGTACTTTTCTATGAAGAAAAGTACCAAAAGTCAGCAAGGAGGACTCACGCCGTCCTCCTTCCGAACCTTACCCTGTCTCGGCGACGCCAACCAACGCACTGCGTGCATTGGTTAATTCCCGCGGCGTGCACGAGTTAGTCGCGCGAGCCATGCGTGGCGAGTGCGCGCGGCAAAGGATAAATCAAAAGTCAACAGCTTTATCACTCCCCGCAATCTCACTATACCACGCGTGCGAACATAGCGCACGAGAAAGCCGAGCAGATTCGTGCACGCATTGTCTGCACGCCCGCATATAAAGGTGCGGCGGGCGTGGGTCTGATACCTGCGCTGACGGGATAAGGCAAAAAGCGGAATTTTTTGCATGGCTCCATCTGAGAGGGAGCTGTCAGCGAAGCTGACTGAGGGAGAGATTTTCGCAAAAACTCCGACCGCGAGGTTCGCCATAGCCCAACATGGCACAGCAGTAAATCCGAGTCGCGCGGGGGGGGCGTTTCGAACCTGTAGCTATGGTTACACAATTGTCGGACGGTACGCTCGCTATGTTCGCACCGGAGGGCGATGGTTGTTTGCAGAGAGCAAAGCGGGAAGATGCAGGGAGGTTTTCTAAGGAGGGAAAGTCCTTAGATGACTTTTGGTACTTTTCGTCACTGAAAAGTACGATAAGAGAAAAAGTATCTTCATATTTCTTTGAGAGCGACCGTCGGACGCCGCAATTCCAAACGCAAAAACGGGGCTTCGAGCGAAGCCCCGTTTTTTTATAAATCAGTCTTTTCTTTCGAGGAATTTGTGTATGGCTTTTGCCACGGGTGTGCCTACGAGCACGGATGCCGCGATTTCTCCGAGGCAGTTCCATACGGAAATGGCAAGGATATAAACAAAGAGTGATTTGCCCTCTCCCGCCGCCGCATCGCTCATCGTTCCGTGAAAGAAAAGCACAAGTCCGCCCATGAAAAGTATCGTATTGACAAGAGCCGCAGATGCGGATACAGCCGCATAAACGCCGAGTTTGTCACCGAATTTTTTATAGAGTGCCTTGAAGAGAAGCGCACAGATAAGTCCCATCAGTATTCTCGGAATAAAACAAACTATTGCCGTCGACCACGGGTTGATGGCAAAAAGCATCTGACCGAAAGAACTCGGGCGCAGAATTCCGAGACATGTAAGGAAGCTGGAAAGTCCGAAAACGCCGCCGAGAATAACACCCGAACTTATGCCGAGGGTCATCGCGCCGATAGCTACGGGTATCATCATTACAGTGACCTCAAGCGGACCTATAGGCAGATATCCGAGCGGTGTGAGCGTCAGAAGCAATATTATCGCGCTGAGCATTGCATTCTGAACAAGCTTAAGAATTTTTTTGTTTCGCATTTTTTGTACCTCCTGCGGTTTTACGCGAGCTTTTTATATATTCTGCGGACAGCTTCATCCTTCTGATTTTCTTTTGTGCATATGAGGACATAACCGCCGCTGTTTCCTGCCGATATCATTATAGGCTTTATGCCTGCCTCATGAAGTGCCGAAGCGGATTTTGCCGTTATTTCGGAGGTGTCATCGCCGACGGCACATATAACGGCGATTTCTTCATCATATGAAATCCCCGTAGGCATCACAAGCTGACATATTTCATTGAGCATCATATCTGCTCTGATTTTTCCGCTTTCTGCCTCTGTTATTATGAAAAGGCCGTCCGGTTCTGCCGCCGCTAATATTATATCTGTCTTTTTACGGCTGAAAAGCTCAAATATCTCGCGCATATCCGTGCGGCTTCTGCCGATTTTCTCTTTGATTACGGCAATGCGGGAAAAGCCGCCCTTGCCCGAAACTCCGATAAAAGCACGCGGCTCCTCGCGGTGAGATACTATCATTGTACCTGCTCCCGCGGGATTTCCCGTATTTCTTATATGGATAGGTATTCCGAGCAGACGCACGGGAAGAAGCGCATCCTCATGCAGAACGCTTGCTCCGAATGCGGAGAGATATTTTAACTCGCTATATGTTATTATATCCAAAAATGCGGGATTGTCAATAGTTTTCGGGTCTGCCGAGAGTACCCCGTCCACATCCGTCCAGTTTTCGTATATATCCGATTCGGACGAGGCGGCAACAAGCGCGCCGGTTATATCGCTTCCGCCTCTTGAAAAGGTATGCACAGCGCCGTCCGTCCCCACACCGTAAAACCCCGGAATGACGGCTTTCTGCACCTTTTCCAGCACCTCGCCGAGCCTGCGCCGCGTGCGGATATAATCCGTATTTCCGTCGTCGTCGAAAAATATCACATCCGCGGCGTCTATAAAAGGAAAGCCCATATAATCAGAGAAAATCTCGGCGCAGAGATATTCTCCCCGCGAGGCTATGAAATCTCTGCCGCAGGGAATGCGCATGGCATCCTTTATCTTCCGATATTCGGCGGAAAGCTCTGTTTTGGTGCGCAATTTATGCGCGATATCATAAAACCTTTCAAAAACGGCATCAAAATCGCCGCTTTCATATGCACTGTATAAAAGGTCTGTTATTTTTATATCGTCGGGACTTCTTTTACCGGGAGCGGAAACCGTCACATATCGCCTTGCAGAGTCGGAAGCGACGATTTTTGCCGCGTTGTCTATAGCTTTTGCGGTGGCAAGAGATGTCCCGCCGAATTTTGCTGTGATTTTCATATTGTCCCCTTGGTAAAAATGACTGAGCGGCATATATCCGCCCGATAAGATTATATGCCATGGAGAAAAAAATGTTTTTCGAACAGATTTTGTCGGACTGTGCAGGAAGCGCGTTTTCGCCGTTTATCCCCCTTGACAGAAATATTGTTTTATGATATAATTATACCATCAAAAAAAGATAAGACATCGAAGAAGAGCCCATTGCGCTCCAAATGTCTCCTTCGGAGAGAAGGTCTCATCAGAACAAAGCCGTTTCGGCTTATTTCATTATTACTTAAGGAGTAACTTCAAATGAAAAAAACAGTCAGATTTTTAAGCTTGGTTCTTGTTTTTATCATGATTGCAACCATGCTCACATCGTGCGGCTCCAAGTATCCCGCACTTCAGAAAGCTTTTAAGGATAAAGGCTATGAGGAGAATACAAAATTCACCGCAATTGCCGAGGCTGTCAAGGCAGAGCTCGAACAGGAAGAGTATGCAGTAGAGCTCCACATGCTCACAAAGACAGACGGTCTCGCCTCCGTGCTTATCATTGAATTCAAGTCCACAAAGGAACTGACCGAAGCCTACAACAAGAGCAACACCATGCAGGGCTTTGTCAAGGATGTTCAGGAGAACGAAGATGTAAACAAGGTTTATGATGAGCTGGCAAAAGCAGGCTATGCTTGCGGCAATTGCCTCTGTCTGCCCCTTGCTTTTCTCTCTGTAAACGAGATAACAAATGTTGTTAAGTCAGTCAGCGGCAAATAATCGAATATAAAACCTCCTTTCGGGAGACAAAAGGAGGAAGCAAAAATCCCGCGAGAAATCGCGGGATTTTTGTGCTGATGTTGGGTGATTAAAGTACGCGAGCTGCAAAAGCAAAGATGATAGCTATGACAAGCAAAATAGCAAATACTATAAAAAACCCTTTATTCAAATCTGTTTTGCTTTCTTGCGACTGTTCTTCGGGCACTTCCTGAGGATAATATTGCTCGTTAGAAGTCATCTGCAAAATCTCACGGTTTACTGCCTTTGTAGCAGGTGCTTCTTCGGAGCATTTTTGAAATTGTGGCATTGCAACACTGTCGGAATCAAATTTTTTGCGCAAAGTCTCGACATTATCAAGAAGCTGGATTAAAGCCATGCCTGTTACGGTGTGTATGATGCTTACTACTATTCCGGCGGTAGACCATACTACAAACTCCAAGGATTCCGACCCGTCAAAGTCCAATATGTCTAATGGATTGCCATCATCCTCCGAATCCATTGCGCCTATTACAAACCCTGCAATTATGAGGGCAATAGCAATAAGTATTGTGATAACGCGGAGTGCCTTTATCCAGTGACCACTTCTGATGTCAAAAAGGTTTTCCATAATTATCCTCCAAATGATTTAAAAATTTAATAAAATCAGGAAACAATTATTTGCGCAAAATTTATTTTCTGTATAAATTATAACACCGCTGCCACGATAAGTCAACTATACCATTTGGCTACAAATTCTCCAATTTGGCTACTTTTTGCGGTTTTTATGTGGAAAATTCGGCTTTTTGCATATCGAAAACGAGCATATGTGCAAAATTTGCATGTATATCAATGCGGCAATGTGCAAAATTTGCACATTGCCATTGACAACGATGTGCAAAAAATCCCACGATTTCTCGTGGGATTTTTTATGTATTCTGCGTTTTTATTCCTTATCGGATTTTTCGCGCATTGTCTGTATATTATTGAGAAGCTGGATGATGAGCATATTCGGAACAAGAATAATAAATCCCGAAACGATGCCCGCGAGCGTCCAGAGGAGAAGTCCGAAATCGCCGATGATAGCCTTGCTGAAGAAATCACGCACGCCGAGTGCAACGCCCGCGATAACGCAGAGTGCGGCAACTATCAGCGTGATAAGCTTATATATTCTTATCCAGTGACCGCTCTTTTCGCTGAAGAAACCGTAATATGCATAGCCGGAATATCCGTCATAGCTGAATGATTTGCCCTCGGGTGCAAGCTCCATCAGAGAATAATATATTGCCTCATAATTTTTGAGCCAGCCGAAAGTCCATCTTGCCATTTTTGTCTGGATTATCACGAAGCCGAAGAACGGAATCTTTCTTACATAGACGATTTCATCTACGGGAATTTCCTCGGCAAAGCCGTTTCTGTTTGTGACGGTTATTTTGCCGTCAGCTACGGCAACGCTCTTTTTCTTTTCTACGGCGCAGATTACAGCGAGTACGATGACGATAAGCAGTCCGAGCTTGAAAAGCGAATACAGCGGAGCGGAGCCGGGGAAAAGATAGAGAAGAATCGCTATGAGCGCGATGACGGCTGTCACTATTTCGGCGCCCCATGCATGGTTCACTCTTATGCTGCGGCAACCTTTTGCGCTCGCGGTTTCGGGAGCGGCTTCTTTTCTGAAATCAAATGCGGCAAACATGCTTGTGCCGCTGAGTGCCCATGCGCAAAGGAAATAAACGAATATGGGGAAGAGCACTGCGGAGATGAAAAGCAACGCATGGTTTACAACATAGAGTATATAATCGGGATTGTTTGCCCATTTGATGGCTTCTTTGAGATAGCCGTTTATGGATTCTTTTACTTTGATAGTGCCGACTATTGTCGAAACGACGGGAAGCCATACGATAAATCTGAAATATCTCTTGGCTTTTCCGCTCTTCTGACAGTTTTCAAATATCAATATGAGCATGGGAACGAGATAAGCCGATATGCTTACCAAAAATGAATAAATTGTCGTAAAAGAAAGCGACATGGATGTTTGCGAATAAAGCTCCGAGAACGAGTAGATGTTCAGTACAATGGGGATAGCGAGACATACTACGGGGAAAGCTTTTCTGCTGTTTGTCCCTACGGCGATAGCCAGCGCGAGATAAACAAGTGCAAGCAAAGCATGGGTGAAGTCAGTTTCCGAGAAAGTTTTGCTGATTGCCACATCCTTGATAATGGCGACTGCATTTGAAAGAATCATAAAAATGCAGGTGAAAACCGTGATTGCGGCAAAAAGCGCTCTGTTTTTTGTTTTCATGTTGTTCCTCCTGATGTTTACTTTTGTGAAATGGAAAAAGCCATGTAAATTTACCATTTCTGATTCGATTATATCATAGTATTTATGAAAAGTCAACCAAAAAAGATAATAAAAAATCTCTGCCAAAGCAGAGATTTATAATAATTTATGATAAATTTTATTCGGCAAGCCCTGTGGAGACCTCAAATTTCAGCGTAGACATGACTATCGCAGTTCTTGTATAGGAAACGCCGCGCACTTCTTTGAGATTATTGAGTATCTTTTCGAGCGATTTTGTGCTCTCTGTAACGACCTTTAGCAGGATATCGCTGTTTCCCGTGACGACATGACATTCCAGTATCTGCGGGCAATTGCGAACAAATTCCTGAACACCGCTTATCACTTCGTTATATTTATATTGCTCGGTGCTGACCTCTACGAAAGCAAGAACATCGTTTCCGAGTTTTTCTTCATTGAGGCACACGGTATATTTTTTTATCACGCCGGAATTTTCGAGCTTTTTGATGCGTTCTATAACGGCGGAGACGGACATATTTACAGCTTCGCCGATAGCCGAAGCATTCATGCGGGAATTGTCCTGAAGGCAACGGATTATTTTTTTGTCAACACTGTCGAGTGCCATATGCGGTTTACCTCGCTCAAATAATCATTTTTCTTTATTTTATCATACGGCGGCGCAATTGTCAAATATTTTTCGGCTTTATTTTGAAAAATTTTCGGCAAACGCATTGCCAATGGGAAAAATTTTTGCTATAATTAGGGAGAAGTTTTTGGATAGTGGAAACACACATGCTCCGCATATGTGTTAATTTCAATCGACCTGAAAAGAAACATAAAGAAAAGTTTCTTATAGTGTTCTTTTCGCTTGTCCGAAAAGAACGAAAAGGACAAAAAGAGGAAAGAATTGACTCCCGTCTCGGCGACGCCGACACACATGCTCCGCATATGTGTCAATCTCTCTTTTGAACTCTTTCTGTCGCCTCGCGGCGACCAGTGCGAACAAAGTGCCCCGACCGTCCCGCTATAGCTTAGTCACGGCTACACGCTCGAAACGCTTAAGCGCCGACTCGGATTTACTGCTGTGCCATGTCAGGCTATGGC
>CAJKRH010000051.1 GCA_905202255.1 uncultured Ruminococcus sp. | reverse complement strand
CTCGGCGACGCCGTTCAGAGGTGGCTTCGCCACCCTGAACCCTCCTCTTGGTCATGCAAAAGTACGATAAAGGAAAAGTATTTTTATGTTTCTTTTTAGAAACCATCCAATATCTTGGCGATGCCGACACGCGCCTGCATTGTCGGTTTTGGCACTTTTGCTCATTCAAAAGCGCGAAAAAGAAAAAGTTTCTTTTGTACTTTTTCTGCGAAAAATCCCCTCATGTAAGCTAAAGCCTCCCGTTGTATGCGGGAGGCTATGATATTTATTTTTCTTTCAGAGGGCTCCATGTGTAATATTCGCGCTTTGAGAACTGCTCGGCAAACGAGCCTGCGATTCCTTTTACCGTGAGATAGCGGAAGCGGTAAGCCGTAGTTTCGTTGCCTGCGGAATCCTTTCCCGTGACCTTGGAAACGAATGCCTTGGTTGAGACCACCTCTACGCTTTCGGGAAGCGTGACGGAATTTATAAGATATTTATTGAAGAATTTGAAATCATGGATTCTCTTTATCGTATCGGGGAAAACGATATCGGATGACATGCCGTTATACTGAATAAGGATTCCGTCGCCTGCGACGATGAAATCGTCCTTATTATCCTTGAGCCACGGTGTCTCATAAAAAGCATTTTCGCCGATATAGGCGGTATTTTTCGGAATATCAATATCGGCAAGACGCCTGCACTCATAGAAAGCATAATCCGCGATGATGCGCAGACTCTCGGGCAGAGAGATGCTTGTCAGCTTATTACACTGATAGAAAACATTCGAGCCGATATACGAGAGATTGCCTGCCTCAAAAGTCACGCTCGAAAGCGCGCCGCATTCGGCAAAGGCTCCGTCCTCTATGCGTTCGATGCGGGCGGGAATCACTACGCTCTCGATGGAATCGCAGGTGCGGTAAGCATATGCGGGAACAGAGGTGTTTTCACTGCCGAGCACGAAATCGCGGAGGTTTCTGCAACCGCTGAAAGCAAATTGGGAAATCCTGCGAAGCTCGGAGAACTTCGGCACATTCACAAGCGAGGTGCAACTGGCAAAAGCGGACTGACCTATCGCCGTGATGCTGTCTGCAAGCACTACATCTGTGAGCTTGGTGCAGTTTTCAAATGTATTTGCGGGGATTTCGTCTATTTTGCAGAGAAGCTCGACCTTTGTCACATTTGTATCGAAAAGTATGCCTCTGCCGAGGGATTTTACCGTCGCGGGAACTGTAAACGATGTGAATTTATCGCAGTTGCCGAAAGCATAATTGCCGATGGAAGTGAGCGTCGCGGGGATGGTGAAATCGGCAAGCTCATTGCAGTTATAGAGCGCATATGCGCCGATGGATTCGAGATTCGGCGATACGGACAAGTCGGAAAGGACGATACAGCCCGAGAAAATATATGCGGAAAGGCTCTTTGCCGCAGTGATATCGGCTTTTTTCAGCGCGGAGCATGAAGCGAAAGCAAATATGCCGATTTCGGGTGTATTCGGGAATGATATTTCCGTAAGAGAGGTGCATGAGCTGAAAGCATATGAGCCTATTTTACACAGCGCCGGATAAGAAACGATTTTTGCGAGCGCATTGCAGTTATAAAAGGCAAACTGCGATATCTCGGTGATGCCCTCGGGAAGCTCTATCTCGGCGAGTGCCTTGCACCCGTCAAATGTGCCTATCGGGACGACCGTCATATCGGAGGGCAGGGTAGCCTTTTTGAGATAAGGGCAGTTTTTGAAAACCGAGGTGCCGAGCGAAACGCCTGCGGGAAGCTCTATCTCGGCAAGCGGAGTGGAGCAGAAAGCAAAGCTTTCTATCGTTTTAAGCGAGGAGGGAATCTTCATTTCCGTGATATCGGAGGCATAGAATGCACTGCCGCCGATGGAGACAACACCCTCGGGAAGATTTATCTTTTTGAGCAAGGCGCCTGTGAAAGCACTCTCGCCGATATTCTTCACGCCTGCGGGAACGGAATATTCACTGCTCTCTATGCGCTTGCCCATGGGATAGGAAATGAGAGTTCCCATATCGCGGGAGAAGAGCACGCCGTCAACCGAAGTATAGGCGGTATTCGCGGCATTTACCTCAAAGGCATTTACCTTGCCGCAACCTGCAAATGCACCGTAGCCGATATCGTTAAGCGACGCGGGAAAGACTGCGGAGAAAGCATCGGCGCCTGTTCCGCAGTTGTAAAAAGCATGGGAACCGAGCGATGTGAGAGAGGAAAGCCCCGATATATCAAAGGCAAAAGCGGAGCATCCGGAAAATGCGCTGTCCTCTATGGTTTTCAGCGTAGAGGGGAAAGCGAAGTTTTTCAGCGCCTTACAGCCGTAAAAGGCATCGGCGGCTATCGTCTCGAGCCCGTCCTTTACGAAGCGGACGCTTTCAAGCTTGGTACAACCTGCAAAAGCACCGTTTTCGATGGTTTTCACATTGCCGGAAAGCTCTATTTCGACAACGGAGGTATTGCCTGCAAAGGCACCGGCACCTATGGCGACGACGGTATATCTGCCGTCTATCTTATTTATGGATACCGAGGTTTCCTTGCCTTTATAGGCGGTGATTGTAGCCCTCTTGTTACTGTCGAGCGTGAACTCATAGAGGCTGTTTGTGCTGGTCTGCGTATCGTCCGCGAAAAGCGGGAATATACAGCAGATGAGCATGAGAGCGATGAGTATTATTGCTGAAAAGCCGATAGTTTTTTTCATTGCTTTTTTGCCTTTCGTGATTTACTTTAGAAAAATAGTTAAATATATAATATCATAAAATCCCGCGTTTTTCAAGTACCCAAAGCAGAATATATGTTTATAAATTGTAACTATTGTCTTTTTGCGGCGAAAAATGTCTTTATTCCGCAGAGGGCGATAAGCGCGCCGAAAATCTTTTCAAGCAGTGTAACATCGACATTTCTGACTACGGCAAAGCCGAGAAAAGCGCCGCAGAAGCCGAAAATGCCGCATATGAGCACCGTCTGCAAGCGCAGCTTCCGCCGAAAAAAGTGAACGACTGCGGCGCACGCGGATGACACTGCGAAAAATATGAGATTTATGCCTTGGGAAGCGACCTGCGGGATATTTTTGACAAGGCGCAGATAGAGTATCAGAAGTCCTCCGCCGCCGACACCCGTGGCGGAAAGCGCCGCGGTGAGAAATGCGGCGAGGAAATCAAGCATATGTGCCTCCTATTTGCGAAAGATAAGCGATATGCCGCCATAGACCATGATGGCGGCAAAAATTTTTTTGAGCAGAGAAGTTTTTATATACGAGAGAGCGAAAGCACCCGCGATACCGCCCAGCACGGCGGGAAGCATATAGGGAAGAGCGTCGGAAAGGGAAAAAGCGCCCGACGAGAAATACAGAAAGACAGACGAAAGCGACATGATAAGCACGCTTATCACGGTCATAGCGAAGATATCCTTTGCATCGTATTCGTCGCTCTGCGCATACAATTTTGACAGCATGAAGTATATTACTATGCCGCCGCCCATGCCGAAAAGCCCGTTTATCGCGCCCGCGGCAAGCGAACCGAGCAGAAAAGGAAGTATTTTGTGCAGGCTTTTTCCGAGCTTTGTTATCATATTTCAGTCCGCTCCTTAATATTTTTATTTTATTATTGTATTTTATAATATTTTGTGCTATAATTATCCTGTTATACTATATATTGCGAAAGTCCGCCCGATTATCGCGGCGGTTATCATACGGATTCCCGATTTCATATTGCCTTATGGCAAACGATTTTATGCAAGGAAGGTAAAAAATGGCTGAAAACAGAAAAAAGAAACAGACGGCACAAGATGATGATTTCTTCGAATACGACGATGCTTTTACGGTAAAAGAGGAGGATATGTCGGGCGCACGGCGCAGAAGCGACCGCAAGCGCGGCGACGATGCCGAGCGCGGCACGGAAACGAGAAAAGGCGGCGCATCGGAGCGAGGTTCTTCTCGCGGCGCTTCCGATAAAGAGGCGAGAGGCGAGGCACGCGCAGACGAGCGCGGGGACGCACGCAAAGACAAGAGCGCAAAGAAGCCGAAAAAACCGAAAAAGCCCGCAAATCCCTCATCTGTCGGAAATCAGATAATAATAGCCGTGATGGCGGCACTGGCGATATTCATCGGCGTCTGCTTTGCCGCGGCGGAGAAAGTCGGCGTTATCGGCGGCTTCATCTCCGAGTTCCTGCCCGGAACATTCGGCGGAGCGGCATTGCTGATTCCGTTCCTGCTCCTCATCCATGCGCTCTACTGGAAGCGCGATACGGCATCGGGACTGCGCCTTTTCAGGCTGATGTTTTCCTTTGCCGTGACAGTGATTTTTTCGTCACTGCTCCATGTTATCTTCATTGCCACCGGTTCCTTTACGGTAGGCGAAAAGATGAGCGTGCTGCTGAAGGATTTCTATCTGCAGGGCATCTCGTATAAGGGCGGCGGTGCCGTCGGCGGACTGCTCGGCACACTCGGCGTGCGCGGTCTCGGCGTTCCCGGAGCGCTCATATTCTCGATACTTTTCCTCGTGATAGCAGTGATACTTTTCCTCGGATATACTCCCGGTATAGTATGGCGCAGAACCGTATTTTATATCATGCGTGGTATAGAAAAGAAAAAAGCGGAAAAGCGTGAAAAGAAAGAGCAGGAGGAAAAAGCAAGAGCCGAGGCTGAAGCGGCAAAAGCCGCAGGCACCGCACTTGTAGTCCGCAAGGGCGGCATCGGCGAGGATATCCTCAGCGGAAACGGCATAACGGACGAGCCGAAAAAAGAGGAGCCCGCGACATACGATTTCTTCACGCCAGAGCCTGCGCCTGTTTCGCAGGAAGAGCCTGCGCCCGCGCCCGAACCGATAATCGAAAACATAATGCCCGTCAAGCGCACGAAGATAAAAAAAGAAGAAAAGCCGAAGAGCGATGTTCCCTCCGTTATTCTTGCGGGAGAGAACGGCGAGCCCGCGATAATCCACGAGGAGCCGCCTGTTCCCGAATATCAGTTCCCGCCGATAGAGCTTCTTGCATATAAGGAGCAGTCGGGCGGCGATTCACAGAACGAAATGGCGGCGAATGCGCAGAAGATTGTTTCCACGCTCGGCGATTTCAATATAAGAACAAGAGTTATCGGCGTTTCCCGCGGTCCTGCCGTCACGCGCTATGAGATAGCGCCCGAATCGGGAACAAAGGTTGCCGCCATCATGAACAGAACAGACGATATCTCGCTGAGTCTTGCTTCGGCGGTGCGTATCTCGGGTGTTATCCCCGGTAAGAGCGCCATCGGTATCGAGGTGCCGAATAAGAATGTTTCCATGGTTTATCTGCGCTCGCTTATCGACAGCGACGAGTTCCGCAATGCCAAGAGCAAGGTCACTGCCGCGCTCGGCATAGATATAACGGGCAAGAATATACTTTTCGATATAGCGAAAATGCCGCATCTGCTTATCGCGGGTGCTACCGGCATGGGTAAATCCGTGTGTATGAATTCACTTATCATCAGTATCCTCTATAAGGCAAGACCCGACGAAGTCAAGTTTATCTTCATCGACCCGAAAAAGGTTGAATTCAATATGTATAACGGAATACCGCATCTGCTTGTGCCGGTCGTTTTTGACCCGAAGAAGGCAGCAGGCGCCCTCCACTGGGCTGTGACCGAGATGGAGCGCAGATATGATATTCTCGAAGCTACTGGCAAGCGTAATCTCACGCAGTACAACGAGGCGATAAAGGACGACCCGACGGCGGAAAAACTGCCGCAGATAGTTATTTTCATAGATGAGCTTGCGGATCTGATGCTCACGGCACCCGATGATGTGGAAACATCCATAAACCGCATCGCGGCAAAGGCGCGTGCGGCAGGTATGCACCTGATAATCGGCACACAGCGTCCCTCGGTCGATGTCATCACGGGTACAATCAAGGCAAATATCCCCTCCCGTATCGCCTGCACGGTTTCCTCCATGCAGGACTCGAGAACGATACTCGATATGGGCGGCGCGGAAAAGCTGATAGGGCGCGGCGATATGCTCTTCTCACCTGTCGGCTCCATGTCACCTACGAGAGTGCAGGGCGCATATGTCGATGAGCCGGAGATACTGAAGATAGTAGACTTCTTAAAGAATCAGGAATGCTTCGAAAACAACGAGACCTACAGCCGCGAGATAAGCGAAAAGATAGAAAAAGAAGCGGCGCGTTGCGGTCAGAAGAAAGGAAGCGGAGCGGGACTTGCCGCGGCTTCCTCCGACGGAGACGGCGACGACAAGGCTGACCCGATGCTCGACAGCGCGATAAAACTCGCCATAGAGAGCGGCAAGATTTCCACCTCGCTTATCCAGCGCAAACTTTCGCTCGGCTTCGGCAGAGCGGCAAAGCTTATCGACATCATGGAGCAGAAAGGCATCGTCAGCGCGCCTGACGGACAAAAGCCGAGAACTGTTCTTATCACATATGACCAGTATCTGGAAATGGGCATGCAGAATCCGCCCTCGCAATCTGATGAGAGCGAAGCGGGCGACGAACCATGGTGATACTGCGGGAGGTAAAGATTTATGGGAAAACTGATAGTAATAGACGGGCTGGACGGCTCGGGAAAGACCACTAAAAGCAAGCTTCTCTATGAGGAGCTGAAAAATCAGGGCAAGAATGTCCGTCTGATTTCTTTTCCGAATTACGAAAGCGAGGAAGCGACGCTCGTGAAAATGTATCTGCGTGGCGATTTCGGCGATACGCCCGATGCCGTGAACGGATATGCCGCGGCGACATTTTTCTCCGTAGAGCGGTATGCCTCTTTCAAAAAGAACTGGGAGGCTTTCTATCGCGAGGAGGATTCCATAGTCATAGCGTGCAGATATACCACGGCGAATGCCGTGCATCAGCTTGCGAAAATGGACAGAGACCTCTGGGACGAATATCTGAACTGGCTCTATGATTTCGAATACAACAAGATGGGCATACCGAGACCTGACCTCGTGCTTTTCCTCGAGATGAAGCCCGAGGTTTCGGAAAAGCTTGTCGCTCAGCGAAATGCACAGACGGGGCAGGCACTCGATATTCACGAAAAGGATAAGGAATATATGCAGAGATGCTACAAGGCGGGGCTTTATTCTTCGGATAAGCTGGGCTGGGAGCGCATCTGCTGCTATGAGGGAAACGAGCCGAAATCCGTAGAGGAGCTTATGGAGGTCATAACGGAAAAGGTCACGATGTTTCTTGACGTGACGAAAAATTAAGGGGGTATTCTTATGAAAAGAGCAGCGTTGTTATTCGCTTCCGGAACGGAAGAGATTGAGGCACTCACACCTGTCGATATTCTGCGCCGCGCAGGCACTCATGTCGATATTATCGGCGTCGGAACAGACGAGCCGACAGGCTCGCACGGGATAAGGATAAAGACGGATATGACGCTTGCGTCAGCCGATCTTCTCTCCTATGATATGATAGTAATTCCCGGGGGAATGCCGGGAACGACGAATATAGAGGAGACAGGCATAGCCGAGGTGCTCAGAAAGGCGGATGCCGAGGGGAAAATCATAGCGGCGATATGCGCCGCGCCCATGATTCTCGGCAGAGCGGGATTGCTCGCCGGAAGGGAAGCGATATGCTATCCGGGCTTTGAAAAATATCTCTCGGGTGCTCTCATTTCCGAAAAGAAGGTAGCCGTGAGCGGTAATATCATCACAGCAAAGGGAATGGGCGTCGCACTCGAATTTGCACTCGAGCTTGCAAAAGCTCTCTACGGAAAGGAAAAGGCGGATGAAGTTGCTTCATCCGTTATGGCGAAATAATTATGTACGAACTCAGACAGCACAAAACAGAAATAAGAACTGCATATATGGAAAAGCGTGCGAATATGCCCGCAGAGGAACGCGCCGCAAAGAACGCGGCTGTATGCAAAAGCGTGCTTGCCAGCGCGACATACCGCTTTGCGGATACGCTCCTGCTTTATTATCCGCGTGCGGATGAGGTAGATGTTCTGCCTATTGCCCGTGCCGCTCTTGAGGCGGGGAAGAAAGTCGCTTTCCCGAAATGCCATCCTGCGGACAAGAGCATGGATTTTCATTTCGTCTCCTCGGTTGATGATTTTGAAAAGGGCGAATACGATATCATGGAGCCTGTAAATTCGCTCGGTATATATAATAAGGAAAATTCACTGCGGGATAACTGCATCTGCATCGTTCCCGCTGTCGTATACGACAAAAAAGGCTACCGCATAGGCTACGGAGGCGGATACTATGACAGATACCTCTCGGGCTTCCGCGGCACGGTCGTCGGCATAGCGTACAGGGATTTCATACTGCCGAATGTTCCGCACGGCCGCTTTGATGTGGCGGTCGATGTGCTGATAAGCGAAGGCGGAATATATGCAAAGAGCTAAGCATAAGGTAACGCATCCCTTTGTCTTTGCGCCGCTCCTTGTGCTGATACTCGTATTTTTTATCACGGTATCGCGTTTTATTCCGATGAATAAGCTCGGGATAATCGGTGCCTGCCTGCTCATGTGCTTTTTTCAGGCGGTGATGTTCGGCATCCCGATAGGAATTTATGCATATATGAGGCGCGGCGCACTGCGCACGGTTTTCGAGGGGCGACTCTCGTTTTCGGGCGCACCCGTGATAGTTTTCGGCGCGCTCATGCTTATTTTGCAGAGTTGCGTGCTGAAATTCGGTATTTTCCGCTTCGGCTATAAGATAGATGCCTTTCAGCTCTACGGGAGCAGCTTTGATGTTTCCGCGGGAAGTGCCGCGGAGCTTGCCGCGATAACGGCGGCTTATGCGATAATACCTGCCATCGTCGAGGAAATAATGTTCCGCGGCGTAATATCGCGGGAATACCGCATAGGAGGTCCCGCCTTTGCCGCGATTTTCTCCTCGCTTTTCTTTGCGATAATACATTTCGATGCGGCGCTTTTTCCCATATATTTCTTTGCGGGGCTGACGCTTTCGGCTGTCCGCTTTGTGACGGATTCGATCGCCGCCTCAATGGCTGTCCATGCCGCATACAATATCTTTGCGGTTTTTCTCGAGAGATATGTATGGCTTATGTCCTCCAGTCCTGACAGCCAGATTCTTTTCTGGTTTATACTTATAGCACTTTTTCTGCTCTGTGCCTTTCTCTTCTTCCGTTTTTCGGCGCTCGGGCTCGAAAAGGCAGCTTATTCGGAAAGGGCATATCCTTTCGGCAAGGCGGGAGTGAAGAAGTTGCCGCTTTTTGCAGATGCGCTGACCTCGCCGACGGCACTCGTATGCTTTGCCGTCTTTGTCGTTTCCGTAATAATAACGGCGATAGTATAATTTTTTACCCCATTGCAGAAAATATGCCTGCAAACATTATTACGAATGGGGTATATTTATGAAGAAAAAAAGAATACCGCGCGGAGTGAAATTCTGGCTTGCCGTCATATTTCTCTCCGTGATGGCATCTGCCTTTATCGTTTCCGCCGCAAACGACGCTTTTGCTCTCGTAAAAACGGGAGGAAGCTATGAAATAACCGTGGATGAGGACGACAGCCTCATCGATGTGGCAAAAAAACTGAAAAAATCGGGCATGATACGATATCCGCTAACCTTTGCGGCATATAATCACTTCCGCTTCGGCGATAAGCTGACGGCGGGCGACTATACCGTAAACGGCGGCATGAGCTATGACGAAATGCGGCGTTCGATATCGCCGAAGAAGAATGCCCGCGAGCAAATCCGCCTGACGATACCCGAGGGATATACGACAGACGCGATAATCGACATTTTCGTAAAGAACGGCATAGGCACAAAGGAGAAATTCGCCGAGGTCATAAACGGCTACGATTTCGATTATGATTTTGTGCGCGCTATCCCCGAGAGGGAGGGCAGGACATACAGGCTCGACGGATATCTTTTCCCCGACACATATTTTTTCTACAAGGATTCAAGCGAGGTTGAGGCGATAGGCAAGCTCCTGCGAAATTTTGACGGCAAATTCGGCGCGAAAATGCGTGATGATGCGCTTTCCTCGGGCATATCGTGCGATGACGCGGTGATTTTAGCCTCCATAATAGAAAAGGAAGCCTTTTTCAAGGAGGATATGCCGAAAATTTCTTCTGTTTTTCACAACAGGCTTGCAGGAAGCAGAAAATATCTCGAGAGTGATGCCACCGTGCGCTATTTTCTTGCCGTTTCGGGAGAAAATACCGCGACTTTTACCGCCGAGCAGATGCGAATTGTAAACCCATACAACACATACAGGAGCGAGGGACTTCCGCCCGGGGCTATCTGCAATGCGGGCGCGGATGCGCTCTACGCCGCGATATATCCCGAAAAAACGGATTTTCTCTATTTTGTCTGCGATAAGAGCGGTAATGCCGTCTATTCGCGGACATACGGCGAGCATCTTGCGGCTACCAAAAAAATACGCGGGCAATGATGCCCGAAAAGGATGATAAATATGACAGAATTACTCTCTCCCGCGGGCAATCCCGAAAAACTGCGCGCCGCTTTTCTCTACGGAGCCGACGCCGTATATTTTGCGGGCGAACGCTTCGGCATGCGTGCCGCGGCGGACAATTTCACCCTGCCCGAGATAGAGGAGGCTTCCGCCTATGCGCATGAGCGCGGAAGGAAGCTCTATATCACGCTCAATACCATGCCGAGAGAGGACGAATACGCACCGCTCGCCGATTTTCTGCGCGAACTGAAGGCGCTCGGCGATATGCCCGATGCCGCGATAGTTGCGGATATCGGCGTCATGGACTTAATACAGAAGATAATCCCCGATATGGAGATTCATATTTCCACGCAGGCGGGAATAGTCAGCTCCGCCGACTGCAACGCATGGTACAGGCTCGGAGCGAAGCGCGCGGTTATAGCCCGTGAGCTTTCGCTTTCCGATATCCGCGCGATAAGGGCAAATATCCCGTCGGATATGGAGATAGAGGCTTTTGTTCATGGCTCGATGTGCGTTTCCTTCAGCGGGCGTTGCCTTCTCTCGAATAATCTCGTGGGCAGAGACGCAAACCGCGGTCAGTGCGCACAGCCATGCCGCTGGAACTATACGATAACGGAAGAAAAGCGCCCCGACACGCCTTTTCCCATAGAGGAAACGCGCGAGGGGACATTCATCATGAGCTCCAAGGATATGAATATGCTCGCCTATGTGCCCGAGCTGATAAAGAGCGGTATTTCTTCATTCAAGATAGAGGGGAGAATGAAGAGCGCGTATTATACCGCCGTCGTCACCAATGCTTACCGCGCCGCGATAGACGGATATCTGCGCGATGGCGAGAATTACAGCCTCGATGAGCGCTGGAATAAAGAGCTGGACAGCGTAAGCCACAGGGAATACTGCACCGGCTACTATTTTGACGACCCGATGAAAAATGCGCAGCTCTGCGAAAATCCGGGCTATATGCGCGAAAAGGCGTATCTTGCCGTGGCTCTGGAATACGATGCCGAGCGGAAAACGGCAAAATTCCGCCAGAGAAACAAAGTCAGTCTCGGCATGGCGGCAGAGCTCATTTCCCCCGGGAAATTCGGCAGGGGCTTTACCGTGGAGAAAATCATCTCCGCGGAAAACGGCGCGGAACTGGAGAGCGCACCGCATCCTTTCATGGAGTTCTGGGTTCCAGTGCCTTTTGAGGTGAAAGCGGGCGACATACTCCGCGGCGCAAACTGAAATAAATACATAAATCCGCCGAAACGGCGGATTTTTTGTTTGTCGAAAAAGTATTTTTTAATGCAAAAACAGCCAAAAGCATTTTTGTATAGCCTTCTCCTGCGGGAGAAGGGGGACCGCGGTAGCGGTGGATGAGGAG
>CAJKRH010000050.1 GCA_905202255.1 uncultured Ruminococcus sp. | reverse complement strand
CCTCATCCACCGCTACCGCGGTCCCCCTTCTCCCGCAGGAGAAGGCTATAAAAAACCATCTTTAATCTGTTTTTACAGTAAAAAATGCTTGTTCGGAACTAAAACCCGCAGGCTTGCAAGCCTGCGGGTTTTAAAGCAAATCGCGTAATTATACATTTGTATTAAGCCTTGGATAGCAGGCACACGCACTCCACATGTCCAGTCCGCGGGAACATATCGAGGGCGCGGAGTTTCGTCGGCACATAGCCACGCTCCGTGAGCAGTGCGCAGTCGCGCGCCGCCGTCGCGCTGTTGCAAGAGACCATCACTACGCGCTCGGGCTGCATCCGTACTATCGCCTCGATAACATCGGCGTTGATTCCCTTTCGCGGCGGGTCGAGGATTATTACATCGGGGCGCACGCCGCGCTCTGAGAGCATCAGCGCCGCCTTGCCCGCATCCGCGCAGAAAAATTCCGCGTTTTCTATACCGTTTTTCGCGGCGTTTTCGCGCGCGTTCTCCACCGCCTGCGGGATTATCTCCGCGCCGTAGAGCTTCTTCACCTTGCCCGAGAGAAAAAGCCCTATCGTGCCCGCGCCGCAGTAAAGATCGAGCAGAGTTTCGCCTCCCGTCAGCGCCGCGAACTCGCCCGCAAGCGAGTAGAGCCGCTCCGCTCCGTTTCTGTTCACTTGATAAAACGAGAGCGGCGAGATATCGAATTTCAGCCCGCCGAGCGTATCGCTTATCGTATCGCCGCCCCACAGCGTGACACATTCGTCGCCGAGAATTTCATTCGTTTTTCTCATATTTATATTAAGCATGATTGATTTTATACAAATGTTTAATTTAAGTAAATCCCTTATCAGCTCTTGCTTTTTCGGAATATCGCGCCCGTTTATGACGAGGCAGACCATCACCTCGTCGCTTCCCCTGCCGTCGCGGATATAGAGGTGGCGGAGCAGTCCTCTGCCGCTCTGCTCGTCATAAGCGGAAACTCCGCTTTCGCTCGCCCAGCGCTCGACGCAGGCGATTATCTCCTCATAAAAAGGCGGCGTCAGGCGGCAGTTTTCGCATGGAATCATCCTGTGCGAATGCTTGGAATAAAATCCGAAGAATATGCCGTTCTCCCCCGTCCCGCATGGAAGCTGAGCCTTGTTGCGGTAGCCGTCGACCTCGGGCGATGGGACTATCGTATCGCATCTTATATCCAGAGCGCCGATACGCGCGAAATTTTCGTCCACCCAGTGCTTTTTTATCATAAGCTCCGCACTGTAAGAAATATGGCGGAAAGTACATCCGCCGCACCTGCCGAAAACAGCGCAATCCGTTTCTGTCCTCTCAGGCGAAGGCTTGATTATCCGCTCGATTTTCGCATAACCGTAGTTTTTCAGTGCTTTCAGCACCTTTACCTCGCATATATCACCCACGGCGCACGCGGGTACAAAAAGCACATAGCCATCGGCTTTTCCTATACCCATGCCCTCGCCCGTGATATCTGTTATTTCCACAGTGAGAATATCATTTTTCTTCGGCATATCTCTTTCTCCGGTATAATTTCATATTTAACTTTTATATTTTACCTCAAATATGCCCCAAAATCAAGATTCGGAGCTTAAAAAGAAAGACAAATTGTAAAGTTTTATATAAATTTTTCAAAATATTATTGAAAAAAGCGCGATTATAGGTTATACTTTACTGGAAATAACTTTTCGGAGGTAAAATCAATGAACTTTTCCATGTTTCTCACAGAAACAACAGCCGGCGCGGCAAAATCCGGTCCCGGCAGTCTCATCATGACTCTTGTCATGGTAGCCGTACTCGGCGCAGCCATGTACTTCTTCATGTATCTCCCGCAGAAAAAGCAGGACAAGAAGAATAATGAAATGAAAAACAGCCTTTCCGTAGGCGATGAAGTAACTACAATCGGCGGCATAGTCGGCAGAGTCATCAGCATAAAGGATGACAGCTTCGTCCTCGAAACAACAAAGGACAGAACAAAAATCCGTTTCCTGCGCAGTGCTCTCCGCTCCATAGATGTCAAGGCGGACAGCGGCGATGATGATATCGCGGCAGCCGACAAGGCGGATTCCAAGGCTCTTCCCAAGGCAGAGCTCAAGGATGTTCCGAACCCCAACGATAAGTAATCTATACATCTGTATAAAAGCAAGAAAGCGTTGCCGCGGCAACGCTTTCTTGCTTTTTGCGTGAAAACCCGCAAAAATTTCACAAAGTGACCGCGATTTATTTTGGCAAAAAGAATTTCCGCGCTTCTATTGACAGGGCGGCAGGCAAATGATATAATAATTTTATTATAGTTTATTATGGCGTTTTATACTTAAAGAAAGTCAGGCTTATTTCAAATGAAACATTATTTTATAGTGAATCCCGAAGCGGGCAAGGGAAAAATGCTCGCCTCACTGCTCACAAAAATAAGATTTGCTTCCGAAGAGCTCGGCATCGATTATACCGTTTATAATACGACGACCACAGGTGACGGCACGCGCTATGTGAAAGAAGTATGCGAAAAGCATCCGGATGAGGATCTGCGCTTCTATGCCTGCGGCGGTGACGGAACGCTCTACGAGGTGGTAAACGGTGCTGTCGGTCATCACGGGGCGCAGGTCGCCGTCGTGCCTACGGGCACAGGAAACGATTTCGTACGGAACTTCACGGGAAGCGAAAACTTCCTCAATATAAAGCATCAGATACTCGGCACTCCGAAAAAGATAGACCTGCTGAAATGCAACGGCAGATACTGCATCAATGTCACAAATATAGGGCTCGACTGCGAGGTCGTGCAAAAGACGGACGAGCTGAAAAGAAGCGTGTTTATCCCGGGGCAGTTTGCCTACTATGCGGCGATCATCTCGAAATTCTTCGGAAAATTCGGCAATGAAATCAAGGTCGCCGTGGATGACGGACCGATGATGGAATATAATCTCACTCTCATAGCAATGGGCAATGGCTGCTATTACGGCGGCGGCTTCAAGGCTATGTCGCGGGCTTATCTCGACGATGGGCTCATCGATCTCTGCATGATAACCGACGCCACAAAGGCAGATTTTATAAAAGCCATCGCAGACTACAAAAAAGGCACCCATGTAAACAAGCTCGACAAATTTCCTTTTATCAAATACAAGAAATGCCGCAAGGTGGAGATAAGCACGGAAAAGGCGATGGGCGCCTGCGTGGACGGCGAGATATTTCCCTTCCGCCATCTGACGGTAGAGATAGTGCCGTCGGCACTGAATTTTGTTATTCCGAGAGGCTCGGGGTATGTTTCCGGCAATACGAAAGAAGGACTTGCCGCAGTCGATGCTTTGGTTTAAACATTACTACATAAAAAAAAGAAAGGGCAAGGAATCCGAATATGGCAAAGGAACTTGACAAAACATACAATCCCGCGTCGCTTGAAGGTCCGCTTTACAAAAGCTGGTGCGAGCGCGGATATTTCACACCCACGGCTGATAAGAAAAAACAGCCCTTCACCATCGTTATCCCGCCTCCCAATGTAACGGGGCAGCTTCATATGGGTCATGCGCTCGATGAAACTCTTCAGGATACGCTCATCCGCTTCAAACGCATGCAGGGCTACTGCACGCTCTGGGTTCCCGGCACAGACCATGCCGGCATCGCCACGCAGATAAAGGTCGAGGAAAACCTCCGCAAGGAAAAGGGGCTCTCCCGCTATGACCTCGGCAGAGAGAAATTTACCGAGCTTGTCTGGGAATGGAAAGAGAAATACGGCAACCGCATCATCGACCAGCTCAAAGCCCTCGGCTCTTCCTGCGACTGGAGCCGCCTGCGCTTCACCATGGACGATACACTCAGCGCCGCTGTAAAGAAAAACTTCGTTTCGCTCTATAATAAGGGGCTTATTTATCGCGGACTGCGCATCATAAACTACTGCCCGCACTGTGCCACGGCTCTCTCGGATGCCGAGGTCGAGCACAAGGATAAGGAGGGTGCATTCTGGCATGTCCGCTATCCCATCAAGGGAAGCGAGGGCGAATATATCACCGTGGCAACGACGCGCCCCGAGACAATGCTCGGAGACAGCGCCATCGCCGTTCATCCCGAGGATGAACGCTTCGCTTCGCTTGTCGGCAAGTTTGCCGTTCTCCCGCTCGTGAGCAGAGAGATACCTATCGTTGCCGACGAATATGTCGACCGCGAATTCGGCACGGGCTGCGTAAAGATAACGCCCTGCCACGATCCGAACGACTTCGAGGTGGGTAAGCGTCACAATCTCGAAATGATAACCGTCTTTGACAAGGACGCAAAGATAAACGAAAACGGCGGCAAATACCGGGGTCTTGACCGTTTTGAGGCAAGAAAGCAGATTGTTGCCGACCTCGAGGCAGGCGGCTATCTCGTAAAAATCGAGCCCTGCACGCATAATGTCGGTCACTGCTACCGTTGCGGCACGGTTGTCGAGCCGCTCGCCTCAAAGCAGTGGTTTGTAAAAATGGAGCCGCTCGCAAAGGGCGCCATCGAAGCAGTCGAGAGCGGCGATATCAGATATATCCCCGACCGCTTCTCGAAAATATATCTCAACTGGATGTACGGCATACGCGACTGGTGCATTTCCCGTCAGCTCTGGTGGGGTCACAGAATCCCCGCATACTACTGCGACGACTGCGGCGAGATGACCGTTTCCGAAACGGATGTCACGACCTGCCCGAAGTGCGGCGGTCACCACATCACTCAGGAGGAAGATGTGCTTGATACATGGTTCTCCTCTGCGCTCTGGCCTTTCTCCACGCTCGGCTGGCCCAATGAGGAGAGCGAGGACTACAGGTATTTCTATCCGACCTCAACTCTCGTTACAGGCTATGACATCATTCCTTTCTGGGTTGCCAGAATGATAACGATGGGTCTGGAATGCACAGGCAAGAAACCTTTTACGAATGTATTCATCCACGGACTGGTGCGCGACGCGCAGGGCAGAAAAATGTCCAAGTCGCTTGGCAACGGCATAGACCCGATGGAGATTATCGACAAATACGGCGCCGACGCGCTCCGCTTTGCGCTCGTTACGGGCAATTCCCCCGGCAACGATATGCGATTCTCCGACGAGAAGATAGAATCGGCGAGAAACTTCACAAACAAGATCTGGAACGCCTCACGCTTTGCTCTCATGAATATTCCCGAGAATCTGACGGATACGGCGCTTCCTCCCGTAGACGAGCTTCGCCTTGAGGACAAGTGGATTCTCTCCTCGCTCAACAATCTCATCGGCGATGTTACGGAAAACCTCGAGAAATACGAACTCGGCGTTGCGCTCGCAAAGCTCTATGAATTTATCTGGAGCGTGCTCTGCGACTGGTATATCGAGCTTATCAAGCCGCGTCTTTTCGACAAGGGTTCGCACGACTGCGAAAACGCCTGCCGCGTTCTCGCATATACGCTCTCGAGAGCGATGGAACTGCTCCATCCCTTCATGCCGTTCATCACGGAAACGATATGGCAGGCTCTGCCGCATGAGGGCGAGAGCATCGTGATAGCGCAGTATCCGAAGAAGAGCGACGCGCTCTCCTTTGCCGCGGAAGAGGAGTCTATGGATCTTGTCATCACAGCCATCCGCCAGATAAGAAACCGCCGCGCGGAGATGAATGTTCCGCCGTCCAAAAAGGCGAAAATGTATATCTGCTCCACAGCCCCCGAAGCTTTCTGCGAGAAAACCTCATACTTCTTTGAGAAGCTGGCAGGTGCCTCCGAGGTGGAATATCCCGCGGAGCACTCGGGCGAGGGATGCGTTCAGATAATCTCCGACAAGGCGATAATCTACATCCCGCTTGATGAAATGGTGGATTTCGAGAAAGAGACGGCGCGCCTCACAGCCGAGAAAGAAAAACTTCTCTCGGAGATAGAGCGCATAGACAGAAAGCTTGCAAACGAGGGCTTCGTCGCAAAAGCGCCCGCCGCAGTTATCGAAGGCGAGAGAAAGAAGCGCGAGGGCTATGCCGACAAGCTTGCTTCCGTTGAAGCCTCCATACTCAAATTCAGCAAAAAATAAAAAATTTCAATCGACACTAAAATGCGACTGCATTCGCATAAGAAAAACGGTATACTCTTTTTTGAGAGATACCGTTTTTTATTTTGTCAAAAAACAAGGAAGGGTGAGAAATTGGAAAATCTGATAATGAAATATGAAAACGATGTGCTGACGGCAAGGCTCGCGGGTGAGCTCGACCATCATCTCGCCGCCGAAATCCGCACAAAAATAGACGAGGCGATGATGGCAAATCTGCCGAAGAAGCTGATACTGGAGCTTTCCGAGATAGAATTTATGGACAGCTCCGGACTCGGGCTGATACTCGGCAGATATACAAAGGCGCAGGAAATAGGTTGCCTGCTCATACTGCAAAATCCGACGAGGCGTATACGGCGGATAATGGAGGTATCTGGCATAGGCGGCATGATAAAGACGGAAGAAACGAAAGCGGAGGTAAACAAAAATGGCAAAGAAACCGGTAAATGAGCTGAAATGCACATTTCTCTCGACATCACAGAATGAAGCGTTGGCAAGAAATATAGTATCGGGCTTCATACTGCCGCTCGACCCCGATATAGACGAGCTCGCCGATATCCGCTGTGCCGTGAGCGAAGCTGTCACAAACTGCGTAGTCCACGCCTACAGGTACAAAACGGGATATATCACCGTTTCGGCAAAATATTATGAGGACAGAACCCTGCGGCTCACAATTTCGGATAAGGGTTGCGGCATTCCCGATGTCAAAAAGGCGCGCACGCCGCTTTTCACGACGGCACCCGATGAGGACAGATGCGGTATGGGCTTCTCCATCATGGAGAGCTTTGCCGATAAGCTTCTCGTTTCATCAAAGGTCGGCGCGGGCACAAAAGTCACTTTCATAAAGAAGCTTTCCGAGGCAAGCTACATAAAATAATCCGAAAAGGAGAGTTTTTTCATGTGCGGAAAGCAAGAACAGCTATATGACGACAATATGGCGCTCATCGCCCTTGCGCAGAGCGGAGACGAGGCGGCGCTCGAGCGGCTCATCTCGCAGAATATGGGGCTGGTGAAAAACATAGCAAAGCGATTCATCGGCAGAAATGCGGAATTTGAGGACCTTGTACAAATAGGTTCCATCGGTATGCTCAAAGCGGCAAAAAGCTTTGACAGCTCCTACGGGACGGTTTTCTCGACATACGCCGTGCCGCTGATAATAGGCGAAATCCGCCGATTTCTGCGCGATGACGGTATAATCAAGGTCAGTCGCGATATCCGTCGTCGCGGAAGCGAAATAATGAGAGCAAAGGAAAAATTCATCACGGAAAACGACCGCGAGCCGAAAATAAGCGAGCTTTCCGCCATCTGCGGTATATCGCCCGAGGATATCGTCTATGCGCTCGACGCCGTCTGCCCCGTGTATTCGCTTCAGGATACACTCGGAAGCGACGATGACGGCGCAACACTCGAAGCAGTCACCCCGAGCGCGGAGAACGAGATAGAGCGAGCCACGGACAAACTGGCTCTCAAGGAAGCGATATCAAAGCTCGACGAGCAGAGCCGCAGTATCATCATGCTCCGGTATTATCGCGAACTTTCGCAGCAGCAGACGGCGCAGATACTGGGGCTGACGCAGGTCAAGGTATCGCGCGAGGAAAAACGCATTTTTGCGCTCCTGCGAAAAGAATTATAGAACATTAAAACCGAAAGTCCCGCCGCGTGCGGGACTTTCGGTTTTCAGGCTGTCGAAAAAGTATTTTTTTACTGTAAAAACAGATAAAAGTATTTTTGTATAGCCTTCTCCTGCGGGAGAAGGGGAACCGCGGTAGCGGTGGATGAGGAGTAAAATTAAAGTTTTGACGCAAATGATGCTATAAATTATAAACACCTCATCCGTCAGCCTGCGGCTGCCACCTTTTGCCCCTGTCTCGGCGACGCCGACCGCGTTTGCTTCGCAAATCGGTCAATTCCCCCTGTCTCGGCGACGCCGACCGCGTTTGCTTCACATATCGGTCAATTCCCCACTGGGGAAGGCTTTCTTTTTTTGACGATTCTGCGCATTTTTATCTATTCCCAAATCGGGGATGCTAAAAAAGTGCAGAGCGAAAAATTCTCATCAATAATAAAGTTTTTGCCCGCATGGCTTAGAATTTGCTATTGTGCAAACCTACCAATACGAGTGAAAATTCTTTGACAAAGCAGACAAAAAAGCCGCTTCTCGGGGAGAAAATTTGCGGTTTCGGTTTTAATTCTTGCAAATTTTATCAAATTGATAATTCGTGTTGATTTTGGAAAATATATATGATAAAATAAAAATATAATGTCGGTTTTTGCCTTTTCGGCAAGAATATCTATTAAAAAAACAGGAACAATTTATGTCAATAATTGAATTCATAAGTCAGGCGGTGCAAAATCCGATGCTTCTTGTGGCATCGATTCTGACGCTCGGCGTTATTCTGGTAAACGGCTGGACAGATGCGCCGAACGCCATAGCAACCTGCGTTTCGACAAAGGCGATAGGTGTGCGCAAAGCCATAGTTATGGCGGCTATTTTCAATTTCTTCGGTGTGCTTGTCATGACATCGCTCAATCATTCCGTCGCCATGACCATATATAATATGGTCGATTTCGGCGGAGATGCGCATCTCTCGCTCATTGCACTCTGCGCCGCAATGGCGGCTATAGTGATATGGGCGACGGCAGCATGGTATTTCGGCATACCGACAAGTGAGAGCCATGCGCTCATAGCCGGTCTTTCTGGCGCGGCTGTCGCTATTCAGAATAGTTTTTCCGGCATAAACGGCAGGGAATGGGTCAAGGTTATTTACGGTATCGTGCTTTCCACGGTGCTTGGGTTTTTGCTCGGATTTCTCTCCGCAAAGCTGACGGTACTTATTTTCCGTAATAAAAACAGGCTGAAATCGGAAAAATTTTTCTCGGGCGCACAAGTCGCGGGCGGAGCGGCAATGGCTTTCATGCACGGCGCGCAGGATGGGCAGAAGTTTATGGCAATATTTCTGCTCGGTGCGGCTTTTTCAAGCGGACAGACAGAAGCTTCCACATTCAATGTGCCGATATGGCTGATGGTGGTCTGCTCGCTTGTGATGGGACTCGGCACCTCTATAGGCGGCTACCGTATAATAAAATCTGTCGGCATGGATATGGTAAAACTCAAGCCCTATCAGGGCTTTGCGGCGGATTTCTCCGCCACGCTCTGCCTGCTTTTCTCTTCGCTTACGGGTATTCCCGTCAGCACAACGCATACGAAAACGACTTCTATAATGGGTGTCGGCGCGGCGCGGAGAATGAGCAATGTAAACTGGGGTATAGTCAAGGACCTTGTATTGACATGGGTCTGCACATTCCCCGGATGCGGACTTCTCGGATTTATCATGGCAAAGCTGTTTTTGCTGATATTCGCATAAGCGGCGCATAAAACAAAAATCAGTACGGAATTTTTCCGAAAAGGAGATAATTATGGCAAAGAACAGAAACGATTATTTTGAGCTTGTGAAAACCCAGGTGAGCTATTGCGTGCAGGCTTCGGGACTTCTCGAAGATATACTCGGCAGTTACGATACCTGCAATCTCGAAGAACAGCGCGAGCATATGCACGATATCGAGCATAAAGCCGACGAAATTCATCATGACATCCTTTCATCGCTTTCCGCGGAATTTATCACGCCTATCGACCAGGAGGATATCCTGCGACTCGTGCAGATAATAGACGATGTTACGGATGCGCTCGATGAGGTCGTGCTGGAATGTCATATGTTTCATATCGCGGAGCTTCCGCAGGGTGTTCATGCTTTCGGAAAGATAGTGAACCGCTGTGTAAAAGCGCTCTATGAGGCGGTTGGCGAGCTGAAAAGCTTCAAGAAGCCGGAAAAACTCCGCTCGCTTCTCGTGCAGGTGAATACTATCGAGGGTGAAGCCGATGCGGCTTATTCGGAGGCGATATATAAGCTATTCGGCGAAGAGACCGACGCGAGAAAGCTGATAGGCGGAAAGGCTGTTTATGACTGCCTTGAAAACTGCTGTGACCTCTGCGAGCATGCCGCCGATGTTATAGACCAGATAATAATCAAAAATACATGAAGGACTGCGAAAGAGCAGACCGAAAAAGGCAGGGATTCCTGCCTTTTTGTATAGTAAGTTTTTTTATATTTTCTGAACCTTTTGATGGTTTGCCCCGACTATATATGTGAAATCGATTTCAAGACCATCTGCAAGGAGGTGATAATGTGGATGAATTTGAAAAGCTATTGCACGAGAATCTGATTCCGCTTCAGCGCTATGTAAACTTCAAAATCGGAAACCGCCATGATGCGGAAGATGTGATTCAGGATGTATGCCTTACCGCCACGCTGAAATTTGACACGCTGAGCAATCCTGTCGCCTTCAAGGCATGGCTGATCGGCATTGCCAAGCACAAGTGCATGGACTATTACCGACTGAAAGCGGCCAACCTGAATATTTCTTTGGATTCACTGTCCGAATCGGCTTTGGCGGTCGGACGGCTCGGTATTACGGAACACAGCATTGTGATAGATACCATTGAAGCTCTCGGAAGTAAGGAAAAACAAATTTTATATCTGTTTTTCTTCAAAAATCTGTCGCAGGAGGATATTGCCCGACAACTTGAAATCCCGGTCGGCACGGTGAAAAGTCGCCTGCATTATGCAAAGGAAAAATTCAGACAGCATTATCCTTGTCCGCCCAAAGATAAATCAAAAGGAGAAATCATCATGAAAAAATTGCCCGAATATTTACCCGATTATAAAATTGAACCATCCGAGCTTGCTCCCTTTTCTGTCCGCTGGGAGGAACTTCAAGGGTGGCTTATAGTTCCGCGGCTCGGAGAAATGCTGACTTGGGGACTGTTCGATATGCCCTCACGAAAGCGCACGGAATATACCGAAATGAAGGTAATCGGCAAAGCGGAAGTACACGGAATTGAAGGCGTTGAAATTTCGGCAATGCAATACGGTGCTGAGGACTATTACCGTACCGGCTGTATCGATCAGATGGAACGCCGATTTGTGGCGCAGCTCACCGACACGCATTGCCGCTATCTTGCCGAAAGCCATGTGGAAAACGGAGTGCGCAAGCTTTATACCTTTCTCGACGGAAACGACTTCCTCGACAATTGGGGCTTCGGAGAGGACAACTGCGGAAATGAAGTCAACCTGATGCCAAAGGGCTTGTTGACACGAAGCGGAAATGAGATTGTCGGGCACACAAACAAAGAAACTGTGGACATCGTCGGACGGTATACTGTTCAAATCGGCGAAAAATCGTATGACACCATCTGCGTCATGGATATTCAGTGCTTCAACGACGGCGTTGCGTCGGAACAGTATCTTGACAAAAACGGCCGAACCGTTCTTTGGCGCAGATTCAACAAAAACGACTGGGCATATAAGCGATACGGAAAGCTCTGGACTGAAATGCTTCCAGAAAACGAACGGCTGATCGTGAACGGCGAGACTTATGTACATTGGTACGACTGCGTAAGCGATTATATTTCATGATCCATAGCCCCGCTTCGGCGGGGCTTTTTCTCTCTCAAAACAATTTCTTGAAAAAGTCGGGCTGGTATGCTATAATATGGGTGTAACACTACTGAAATTGCCTGCAAACGGGACGGAGGGAACAGCATGGAACTGAAAATCGGCATTTGTGACGACGATGCGGCGCAGGTGACGACATTTCTTGAGAAAAGCTATGATGTCCTTGTCAACGGTAATGACCGCGTTTTTGGGATACCTGTTTTAATAAAGGAAAACGCGGCGGGAGAAATCAGTGAATTGTCAAGAGAAGTGCAACAAATTATCTAATTCTTGGATCCACAAATCC
>CAJKRH010000049.1 GCA_905202255.1 uncultured Ruminococcus sp. | reverse complement strand
TTCGTCGCCGTACAACCGTACGGCAGAGACGGATTTCGGCGAGAGAAAAAGTGAATATGATGAAAATCAAAGGGAAGCCGCACGGCTTCCCTTCCTTAATTTTGAGTTGATGTTACTAAAAAATTTAGTCTTGCATAAACCTCTTAGTCTATTAAAAATACTTGCTTTTCACTTTTTCGGTCTGTGCTTTTTTAGCATTCCGGATTTATAATAAATTCCGACCGGACCTGTAAGCCGGGTTCTGTCTGGAGCGACCATCTATCTTCGCTATATGTTACCACATAGCTTATATCCTTTCGGATACTGCCTCCTCGCGATGAGCTCGCGCTCGGGTCGGGCAAACCGCTTTCTCGCGGGGCGTTGCTTCGGATAGGGTTTACATGGCTCGCCGCGTTGCCGCAGCGACGGTGAGCTCTTACCTCGCCTTTCCATCCTTACCGCATTTCTGCGGCGGTCTATTTCTGTTGCACTGTCCCGGAAGTCACCTTCGGCGGATGTTATCCGTTATCCTGCCCTGTGAAGCCCGGACTTTCCTCATGATAATACCTTTCGGCAACATATCACGCGGCCGCTCAGTCCGGTCGGAAATTTATTCTATTATTTTCCGATGGTTATCAAACCATCACTCGGAGCATTTTTCAGCTCTTTTTTATAATTAAACAGTTCTAAATCATAACTGTTTCTGTATACGGCGATATGCACACCGAATGATTCTTCTGTCGGGTCATAATCCTCGGAATAATACATATTCAGATAAAGTGCGGAGATACCGCTCTTCTCATAACCGTATTTTGATGCGCCTTTGTAAATATAACCCGCATTCGGCGCTGTCGCCGTCGGATAAGATTCGGCGGGAGCTTTTTTCACGCTGTCAAAAAGGTCGATATCCGAGAAAACAATATTGACATATGTGTATCTTCCGACGCGCTTGTATTTATACGAAGCTTTTTCATATATATTGCCCGCTTCATCACGCAGGATGAAGCGAAAAGGCATTGCGCCGACGCTCTCAAGCGAATACTGCTCACGGAGCGCGTCAAGCGTACTGCTGTTATAGCGGACAGTAAACTGCAATTCGTTCACGGATGGGATATATCGCATGCCGTAAACGGAAAATCTGCCGTCATAACTGCCGCCGTTTTTGGAATAATCTATGCCGAATTCCGATTCGGCATCATAAGTATAAATGCGGAAATTATCACCGAGTGCGCCGTATGAAGCATAAGCTTCGTTTGTCCAGACCATATCCGTATGGCGGAAAACCATTTTGCTCTCGATTATTCTGTAGGCAAAGTACGCATAAATGAAGATTATCAGCCCGACTATAAGCCAGCGGAAAACTTTTTTCAGCGTTCGGAAGCTGAATATTTTGCCGATTTTTGATTTCGCCTGATACCGCTCTTCTTTCATATAATCGCCGTAATCATTGAAATTTTCTGCCAATATTTCCGCCTCCTTTTTGCCGTATATGCCCATTATACTATAGAATCCTGCGTTTTTCAATATTTATGCGCGGATATTTTGTAAAATTTTATGTTTTGATGCTAGGATGCGTGCGAACATTGTGGTACATGGTTTGTTTTGGCAATACACCGTAGTAACGCCTCATCCGTCGCGGTAAACCGCGCCACCTTTCTCACTGTGGCTCGGTCACGCTCGGGTTCTGACAGCCCTCAGGGCTGTCATTCATTCCCCTCACGCCGCTTCGCTACCCACTGGAGAAGGCTGGCAAAATGCCGAACCATTCTTGATGTAAGTAATATACGCTGTATATATAATGACAAAATACAAAGCGAAAAACGCTATCTACGCTAATGGGTTGAAGAGCCTTCTCCAGTGGGGAATTGACCGATTTGCGGAGCAAACGCGGTCGGCGTCGCCGAGACTGGGGCAGAAGGTGGCAGCCGTAGGCTGACGGATGAGGTGTCTTTTTTTAAAAGAGACTTGAAAATTCTTTGTGCTTATCGTACTTTTGTGTGACCAAAAGTACCAAAAGTCATCAAAGAGAGCGTTCACCCCTGTCTCGGCGACGCCAACCAACGCACTGCTTGCATTGGCTAATTCCCCTCTCTTTGCAAACTCACCCCCCTGTCTCGGCGACGCCAACCAACGCACTGCGTGCATTGGTTAATTCCCCGCGTGCACGAGTTAGTCGCACAAGCCATGCGTGGCGAGTGCGTGCGGCAAGAGGCAAAGCAAAAGACGGTAGTTTTGTTATCCTCCGTAGCTTCAGCCATACCACGCGTGCGAACATATCACACGAAAAAACCGAACAGATTCGTGCACGCGTTGTCTGCACGCCCGCATATAAATGTGTGGCGGGCGTGAATCCAGTGCCTGCGCTGACGGGATAGAGAGCGTGCTTTTCATTTTTTTCTTTTAGCGATGCTTTGGTTTTTACTTTGTATGGGCTGCCAAGACGGGATATTGGAATTTGGGCTCTAAAGCGGGGTGTTTGTGTGCTGACGGGATAAATATCCCCCCCTTTATCGTGCCAAAATGCACAAAAAACGGCGTTTGCGCCGCGCTGTTTCGGATAAGTGCCTGGAAAGATAAAAAAATGGCAAAAATATTGAAAAACTCGTTGACAAATCGGGATTTTCATGGTATATTATATGATATGTAATTATGTGTGAAATAATGCCGTTTTGCGGCGCGCACATAACGGCATAAATCCGAATGATTTTGAATAATTCTGAAAGGAAATTTTCCCGAAATGTCTTCAGACATACCTTTGCCTGCGGTTTATGTTGCAGGTCTCAATCAATCAAAAAAACTGATAAAAGGCGGAAGCGCAAGAAAAGCGTTTGCCGCAAACGATGCAGAAGAAAAACTCATTTCATTGCTTCGCGATATATGCGGCGATGCGGGAATAGAGCTTGACTGCACAAAAACGATGGAAGAGCTCGGAAAGCTCTGTGAAATAGATGTGGGCTGTGCGGTCTGCGTCGTCTTAAAATAAGTTTACAACCGCTTCCGCGGAAAAGTGCGTTCCGCGGGCACGGATGTATATATATCTATTTATTATAAAAGTAAGGAGGTGCCATATGCCAACCTTTAACCAGCTTGTTCGCAACGGTCGTGAAAAGAACACCTACAAGTCAAAGACTCCTATACTCCAGCAGGGCTTCAACTCTCTGAAAAAAGAGTATACGAATCTCAGCTCTCCTCAGAAGAGAGGTGTCTGCACAAAGGTTACAACTACGACTCCTAAGAAGCCTAACTCCGCTCTCCGTAAGATTGCCAGAGTAAGACTTACAAACGGTCTCGAGGCTACAACCTACATTCCCGGTATCGGACATAACCTTCAGGAGCACTCCGTAGTCCTCATCCGAGGCGGAAGAGTCCGTGACCTGCCTGGTGTGCGTTACCACATTATCCGCGGTACGCTTGATACACAGGGTGTTGCCAACCGTAATCAGAGCCGTTCGCTCTACGGTGCTAAGCGCGCTAAGAAAACAGCCGCTAAAAAATAATTTACAATAGAGTAGATAGAGAAATCTAATCGCAGGTGCCATTGCTTTTGATAAATAGATGTGTATATGTCCAAAGGGAACACGACTTTTCAAAACAAAGCACAGCGGGAGGAAACTTTCGAGTACCTATGATATCATTCTATGAAGGAGGGAAGTACAGTGCCCAGAAGAGGTCAAATTTCAAAGAGAGATGTTCTGCCGGATCCGCTTTATGGTTCTAAGTTTGTAACAAAGCTTATCAACAACATAATGAACGACGGTAAGAAGGGCGTTGCTCAGAAAATCGTTTACGATGCATTCGCAATCGTAGAGGAAAAGACAGGCAAGCCCGCACTTGACGCTTTCCAGGAGGCTATCGAGAATATTATGCCTACACTGGAAGTCAAGGCTCGCAGAGTCGGCGGCTCAACCTACCAGGTTCCTATGGAGGTTCGCCCCGAAAGAAAAAAGACACTCGGTCTTCGTTGGCTCGTAACATATTCGAGAAAGCGCAGTGAAAGAACCATGGCTGAAAGACTCGCCGGTGAAATCATTGATGCACTTTCAAATATGGGCGGTGCCGTCAAGAAGAAAGAGGAAACTCACAAGATGGCAGAAGCAAACAGAGCTTTTGCACATTACAGATATTGATTATCGTGCCGGACGCACTGCGGCATAGCGTAATCATAAAAAACAAAAACAACCCATAAAAAATTAAGGAGCTATATATGTCGAGAGAATATCCACTTGAGCGTACCAGAAATATTGGTATAATGGCTCATATCGATGCGGGTAAGACCACCACTACGGAAAGAATACTTTTCTATACGGGCAAGACACATAAGCTCGGCGAAGTTCACGACGGTGGAGCTACGATGGACTGGATGGAGCAGGAGCAGGAGAGAGGTATCACAATCACCTCCGCCGCTACAACCTGCTACTGGAAGCAGAATCGTATCAACATTATCGATACACCCGGACATGTTGACTTTACTGTAGAGGTTGAGCGTTCACTCCGCGTACTGGACGGTTCCGTTACTGTTCTCTGCGCAAAGGGCGGCGTTGAGCCTCAGTCTGAAACCGTTTGGCGTCAGGCAGATAAGTACGGCGTTCCGAGAATGTGCTATGTCAATAAGATGGACATAACAGGTGCGGACTTCTATCGCGTGGTGAAGATGATTAAGGACAGACTTAAAGCAAATCCTGTACCGATACAGCTTCCCATCGGAAAAGAAGCTACTTTCCGCGGCATAGTCGACCTTGTGAACATGGAATCCGATGTTTATTATGATGATCTCGGTAAGGACATTCGTGTAGAACCCATTCCCGAGGATATGGTCGAGCTCGCAAACGAATACAGAACAAAAATGGTAGAATCTGTTGCCGAAACAGACGATGCGCTCTTCGAGAAGTATTGCGCAGGTGAGGAAATCACCACGGAAGAACTCAAGAAAGCCATCCGCGCGGCTACGATTGCAAACAAAATCGTTCCCGTTGTCTGCGGTACATCATATAAGAACAAGGGCGTTCAGAAGCTTCTGGATGCAATCGTTGACTATATGCCTGCACCTACAGATGTTCCGGCTATCAAGGGTGTAAACCCCGATACAGGTGAGGAAGAGGACAGAATCTCTTCCGATGACGAGCCTTTTGCGGCTCTCGCTTTCAAGATTATGACCGACCCTTATGTAGGAAAGCTTTGCTTCTTCCGCGTATACTCGGGCAAAATCGCAGCAGGCGAAACAGCATATAACACAAACAAGCATCAGAGAGAGCGCTTCGGTCGTATCCTCCAGATGCACGCAAACGAGAGAAAGGATATCGATGTATGCTACAGCGGCGATATCGCAGCCGTAGTCGGAACAAAGAACACCACAACAGGTAACACTCTTTGCGACGAAAAGCATCCTATCGTTCTCGAATCCATGGAATTCCCGGAGCCTGTTATCAAGGTTGCCATAGAGCCCAAGACAAAAGCAGGTCAGGAAAAAATGGGTATCGCACTTTCCAAGCTTGCCGAGGAAGACCCGACATTCCGCGTTTATACGGACGAGGAAACAGGTCAGACAATCATCGCCGGCATGGGCGAGCTTCACCTCGAAATCATCGTAGACAGACTTCTGCGTGAATTCAAGGTAGAGGCAAATGTAGGCAAGCCTCAGGTTTCTTACAAGGAAACAATCAAAAAGGCTGTGGACGAAGATTGCAAGTATGCAAGACAGTCCGGCGGTAAAGGCCAGTATGGTCATGTCAAGATTACTATCGAACCCAACGAACCCGGCAAGGGATACGAATTCATCAACAAGGTCGTTGGCGGCGCTATACCGAAAGAGTATATCCCCGCTGTTGATGCAGGTATCCGCGGCGCAATGCAGGCAGGTGTTCTCGCGGGCTACAATGTAGTTGACGTAAAGGTTACCCTGAACGACGGTTCTTACCATGAAGTTGACTCGTCTGAAATGGCATTCAAGATAGCCGGTTCTATGGCTTTCAAGAACGCCATGAGAAAAGCTTCACCGGTACTCACAGAGCCGATAATGAAGGTTACAATCGTTACGCCGGACGACTATATGGGCGATGTAATGGGAGATGTAAGCTCCCGCCGCGGTGCTATCCAGTCCATGGAGCCTGTAGCAGGCGCACAGCAGATTACTGCTTTCATTCCGCTTGCAGAAATGTTCGGATATGCTACCGACCTCCGTTCCAGAACACAGGGACGCGGTGTATATTCGATGGAACCCAGCCACTTCGCAGAGGTTCCGAAGAACATTGCCGAAGAGATAATCAACGGCAGAAAGAAATAATTTCGTTTCTGAAAATCAAAAATAAGAAAAACTTAAAACCAAGGAGGATTTTACAATGGCAAAGGCTAAATTCGAAAGAACAAAACCCCACGTTAACATTGGTACAATTGGACACGTTGACCACGGCAAGACAACTCTTACCGCGGCTATCACAAAGACTCTTGCTCTCACAAACTCCAACATCGAGTTCCTCAAGTATGACCAGATCGATAACGCTCCCGAAGAGAAGGCAAGAGGTATCACAATCAACACAAGACACGTTGAGTATGAAACGGCTAACCGTCACTATGCTCACGTTGACTGCCCCGGACACGCTGACTATGTAAAGAACATGATCACAGGTGCTGCTCAGATGGATGGTGCCATCCTCGTTGTTGCAGCTTCCGACGGTCCTCTGCAGCAGACACGCGAGCATGTACTTCTTGCTCGTCAGGTTGGTGTTCCTGCAATCGTCGTATTCCTTAACAAGTGCGACCTCGTAGACGACGAAGAGCTTCTCGAACTCGTTGAAATGGATGTTCGTGACCTTCTCAATCAGTACGACTTCCCGGGCGATGATACTCCTATCATCCGCGGTTCCGCTCGTGCAGCTCTCGAGAGCACAAGCACAGATATCAACGCTCCCGAATATGCTCCTATCCTTGAGCTCATGGCAGCAGTTGACTCCTATATTCCTACTCCTGACAGAAAGGCAGATCTCCCCTTCCTTATGCCTGTCGAGGATGTATTCTCCATCTCCGGCCGTGGCACAGTTGCTACAGGTAGAGTTGAGAGAGGTACAGTTAAGGTTGGCGATGTAGTTGAAATCGTCGGTCTCACAGAAGAGAAGAAGACAACAACAGTTACCGGTGTTGAAATGTTCAAGAAGCTTCTTGACCAGGCTGAAGCAGGCGATAACATAGGCGCTCTTCTCCGTGGTATTGCTAAGGACGAAATCGAAAGAGGACAGGTTCTCTGCAAGCCCGGCTCTGTAAATGCTCACACAAAATTCATCGGTCACGTTTATGTTCTGACAGAAAAAGAAGGCGGCCGTAAGAAACCCTTCTTCGCAGGCTACAGACCTCAGTTCTACTTCAGAACAACAGATGTTACAGGCGTTATCGAGCTTCCCGAAGGCGTTGAAATGTGCCGCCCCGGTGATAACGTTGATATGACAGTTGAACTCATCTCTCCTATCGCTTGCGAAAAGGGACTTCGTTTCGCTATTCGTGAAGGCGGCAGAACAGTTGGTTCAGGCGTCGTTGCTGAGATTCTCGCATAAGTATTTATCGCAGAATATCGGTTTTGTAAATTGACTTTTGTCTGTTTCGGGGCGGATATCCGCCCCGAAACTTTTCTTTTAGTCGTTTTTTTCATGATTTGCGCCGTTTTTCGGCGGCAAATCAAATAAAACAATTGTATAAAATGTGATATCGGGAAAATTTCCCGAATACAATCTTTGGGGAATGGTGAAATTCCATATCGGCGGTATAGTCCGCGCGGCAAAAAATGCCTGACAGAGTGCGATTCTCTGACCGACGGTAAAAGTCCGGATGAAAAAAGAGGTGTATAAAAAATGAAAACCAAAGGTATTTCCCTGCGCTATATTACCGTAACGGCTGTATTTTCCGCCGTCGCGGCTGTACTCATGATGCTTAGCTTCAATGTTCCGCTGATGCCGAGCTTTATTAAATTCGATTTTTCCGAGCTTCCCGTGCTTATCGCTTCATTTGCCATAGGTCCGCTTGGCGGTGCCGCTGTGGCGCTGATAAAAAACCTGATAAAACTCATCTTCACTACCACGGGTGGCGTCGGCGAGCTTTCGAATTTCATTCTCAGCTGTATTTTTGCCGTTACGGCGGGAACGATATATAAGCATCACAAAACAAGAAAGGGCGCTGCCGTGGCAGCACTTATCGGTGCATTGACTATGGCTGTGGCAGGCGTTTTCTCAAATTATTTCATAATCTACCCGCTTTTCTCGCTGATAGGCTGGAAGAGCGAAATGGTTCTCGGTCTTTATCAGGCAGTGAACCCCAACATACGAAATCTCTGGCAGGCGCTTTTCATTTTCAATATGCCTTTCACATTTATAAAAGGCATGGTGACATTTGCGCTTTCGCTTCCGATATACAAGAAACTCTCGCCTATAATCAAGGGCAGAAAATGAGGGCTTTATGCTAAAAAAATATCTCTATGTGTTCTTTATCTCTATGGTGCCGATAATAGAGCTTCGCGGTGCCGTTCCGATAGGCACGGCAATGGGGCTCCCTTGGCACTGGACACTTATAGTCTCCATCATAGGCAACTGCGTCCCCGTTCCGTTCATTCTCCTTTTTATAAACGCCATACTGAAATGGATGCGCGGATGCAAGGTGAAATTATTCGTGAAAATTTCAAACTGGCTCTATGAAAAGGCTGAGAAAAACAGAGAAAAGATAGAAAAATATGCCACATGGGGACTTTACATCTTCGTTGCGATACCGCTTCCCGGCACAGGCGCATGGACAGGCGCGCTCGTGGCTTCCGTTTTCGGAATGTCGAAGAAAAAGGCGATAATTTCTATCTGCGCAGGCGTGCTGACGGCGGGTCTTATCATGACTTTCGGTTCGCAGCTTGTAAAATTCATAGTAGGACTTTTTTAAAAAACTATTGACAAAATTCGATATATACTGTATACTTATATAGTCTTATCAAGAGTGGCGGAGGGACTGGCCCGATGAAGCCCGGCAACCTGTTTTTACAAGGTGCCAATTCCCGATAGATGAGCAAAAAGTATGATATGCTCGCCCTCGGGGGATAACCCGGGGGCTTTTTTTAATGTATAAGACGAAAATAAAAACGAAGAGGAAAAATAAATGGAGAGAAAATTTTTTGCTACAGAATCCGTGACCCCCGGTCATCCCGATAAGGTCTGCGACAGAATTTCCGACAGCGTGCTTGACGCTATTTATGCTGTTGACCCGATGGCTCGCGTAGCCTGCGAGACCTGCGCTACGACCGACCTTGTGATGGTCATGGGCGAAATCACGACAACGGCGGACATCGACATAGAGAAAATAGTCCGCGAGGCTGTGCGCGAGATAGGCTATATCTATCCCGATTGCGGCTTCTGCGCCGACACCTGCACGGTTATAAACAAGATTCACAAGCAGTCGCCCGATATCGCGCTCGGCGTTGATAATTCGCTCGAGGCAAAAGAGGGTGACGACAGCGCATATGAGAAGATAGGTGCGGGCGACCAAGGCATGATGTTCGGCTTTGCCTGTGATGAAACACCATGCTATATGCCTTTCGGCTATGTGCTGGCAAACGAGCTTTCGAGAAAGCTTACCGAGGTGAGAAAAAACGGCACTCTGCCTTATCTCCGTCCCGACGGCAAAACGCAGGTGACTGTGGAATATGAGGGCGACAAGGTTATCCGCCTTGCAAATATCGTTGTTTCTTCTCAGCACAGTGCTGATATTTCGCTCGAGCAGATTCGCCGCGATATCATAAAGTATGTGATAGAGCCTGTTGTTCCCGCGAAATATATCGATGACAAGACCGAGATTTTTGTAAATCCGACGGGCAGATTTGTTATCGGCGGTCCCGATGGCGACAGCGGACTCACGGGACGCAAGATTATCGTTGATACATACGGCGGTTACGGCAGACACGGCGGCGGCGCTTTCTCGGGAAAAGACCCGACAAAGGTTGACAGAAGCGCCTGCTATGCCGCGAGATACATTGCGAAAAACATCGTGGCGGCAGGCATCGCCAAGAAATGCGAGGTGCAGATAGCATATGCCATCGGCGTGGCAAAGCCTCTCTGCGTGAATGTAAATACATTCGGCACGGGAATCTGTGCGGATGACAGGATAGCCGCGGCTGTTTCCGAGGTTGTAGACCTGCGTCCCGCGGCGATAATCGACTATTTCGGGCTTCGTGCGCCTATCTATCGTGAGCTTTCCGCTTTCGGTCATTTCGGCAGAGAAGAGCTCGGTGTAAGATGGGAAAAGATTGATATAGCAGATAAGCTGCTCGAAAAGGTTAAATAAGTTAAATAAATAGTATAGGCGCATGGCTTTTGCCGTGCGCCTATACTATTTATACGCTGATATAAATTATCTCATTATTGTATCGTTGAGAGTTGTGGTTGTGTAGATGAAGAGGACATCGGTTGCTTCCGTGTTCACGCCTATCTGATTGAGGAGTCCGCTTGCCATATATCTTGTATCTACAAGGACTACGCGCTCATAGCCCGAGATAAGAAGGGGAGAGAGCGAAGAACCGAATGAATCGCGGAATACAAAGAGTGTCTTGCCGTTTTTATTATTCGGATTTTCTATTTCAACGAGCGACTCAGGACCGGAAAGGAAGATATCGTATCTGTCATTTGATGTGAGGTCGTCGGGATTGTAGACCACGGTCTCATTCTTTGCAAATTTGCCGTCCTTATAGCCATAGAGATAAACCTTTGCACAGTCCGTGGTGTTGTTCTTCAGCACATTGAGCTTATCGGGAGAGAGGGGAAGTGCGCTCTGTCCGTAATAAACGCCATAGAAATCGCCGAGATTTTCCATCTTGTAGCTGTCCTTGGAATCAATTTTTGTACCCATGGCACCGGCTATCTTATCTGCGATGCCGTAGATATTTTCCTGCTTCCAGTGAATATCCGTAGAGTAGAAATCGGAAATCGTGAGATTATCGAAGATGTTGATATAATGCGAACTCTTCGGAGCATTGGAAGAAACGATTTTCATGAATTCATTGTAATCGTAATGCGGATATTTGTTTCCCGAAGCGTAATAGTTCTTATCCGGTATCACGCTGTAATAGATATTGGCATCGGGGAAATATTTATCGCATATGCTTTGCCAGAGCTTCACATTTGATGTGACGCGGTCGCTGTTTATTTCCGTTTCCTTCTTTACTGCGATACCGTTTGAGATATAGATGCCGTTATTTTCCTGTCTGCCGAGCAGATAGAAGCGTGAAACGGACTTGATACTGCGGAAGCCCTCACGCATCGGAAACTGGTCTGCGGCATATTTCTCAAATTTCTTGAAGAAGTCACCTGAGAGCACATTCCCGAGTGTCAGTTCGGGAAACTGCTCGAGTTTTCTTCTCTCCGATTCGGAATAGTCCTTTGCCCCATGGAAAAGGCACGATATCGAAAGGACACCGATTATCAATACAAAGACCATGGAGGTTATTATATTTTTTACTTTTGTACTTTTCATATATTTGCCTCCTTAGAAATTGAAGTAGAGGAACGGGTTGAAAGTGGAATCAACAAGCTCGCCCGTGCAGATTATCAGTATGCCGGCTACGATAAAGGGAGCGGCATATTCGATAGGCTTCCATTTTTCGCAGAGCTTCTTTGCCGTATTTTTCATGAGCGGAGTTGAACCGACGATGCCCGCGAGGAGCACAACGGCATAGTCGCGCAGGTAATAGAGCGTTTCGGAGGAGCAGAATTTCACGCCAGCACCGCCGAACATGGCTCCGATATGCTGAAGTCCCTGCGAGAATCCGCCGAGATTATCCTTGCTCGAGAAGATGACAAAGCTTATCATCACGGCGAGGAGCACATATATATGCGAGAATACGGCGGG
>CAJKRH010000048.1 GCA_905202255.1 uncultured Ruminococcus sp. | reverse complement strand
TCCAAACCTGACCGCCACGCTTGATGTATCTTGTCATAGCGATACGGGCAGCCTCTATCTGATTGCTTGTGATCCAAGCCGGCTCCATAGCCGCGAGACCGTAGGAACCGTAAGTTACGGTGTTGCCCTTGTGTGCAGTACCCTTAAGTCTGCCGCGCTGAACGCGTCTGTATTTAACTCTCTTAGGCATTAACATAATTACTTCGCTCCTCCTTCTCTCGGCTGTCTGGGAGCGCGGGGACGACGATCGCCGCCGCGGTCATTTCTTCTGCCTTCGCCCCTGTCATTTCTTCTGGGGAATCTGGGCTTCTCGCGCTCAGGCGCGTCTGCCTTTCTGTCGGCAAGAACTTCGCCCTTGTATATCCAGACCTTAACGCCTATCTTTCCGTATGTGGTGTTAGCCTCATAGAAACCGTAGTCGATATCGGCTCTGATGGTCTGAAGCGGAATTGTGCCCTCGTGATAGTGCTCACTGCGAGCGATTTCTGCGCCGCCGAGACGACCGGATACCGTAATCTTGATACCCTTCGCGCCGAGACGCATTGTTCTGCCGATAGCCTGCTTCATGGCGCGGCGGAACGCGATTCTCTTTTCGAGCTGGCTTGCGATGCTTTCTGCAACGAGCTGTGCATTGAGATCGGGGTTCTTAACCTCCATAGCCTCAACGGAAACAGTCTTGCCTGTCATCTTTTCGAGAGCTATGCGGAGCTTTTCGATTTCAACACCGCCGCGACCGATAACCATACCGGGTTTAGCGCAGTGGATGATAACCTTTACTCTGCCTGCATCGCCGCAGGTTCTCTCGATTTCGATTCTGGAAACGCCCGCGAGCTTAAGCTGCTCTTTGAGATATTTTCTGACATTGTAGTCGGAAACAAGTGTATCGCCGAATACTTCATCGCGTGCGAACCATCTTGAATCCCAGTCCTTAATAACGCCTACACGCAAACCGTGCGGATTAACTTTCTGACCCATTATCTGCGAACCTCCTTCTTATGCTCTTTCCTTGAGGACAAGCGTTACATGGCTTGTTCTCTTCAGGATTCTGTCTGCGCTGCCTTTGGCTCTGGGCATTATTCTCTTGAGAGTCTTGCCCGGGCATACGAAGCACTCGCTTACATAAAGCTTGCTTGTATCCATGCCGAAGTTGTGCTCGGCATTTGCCATAGCGCTCTTCAGTAACTTAATAAGGTATTCACTCGCAGACTTAGGAGTGTTTTTAAGAATTGCCATTGCCATTCCCGCATCCTTACCTCTGATAAGGTCCAGTACAATCTGTACTTTGCGCGGGGATATTCTGGCATCTTTGAGATATGCTCTTGCTTCTTTCATTTATAATTAGCCTCCCTTCGCATTGGTGCGAGATTATTTACCGTTGTTTGATGTCTTGCTTCCGGCATGACCCTTGAATGTTCTCGTGGGTGCAAATTCGCCGAGCTTGTGTCCTACCATATCCTCGGTTACATATACCGGAACATGCTTTCTTCCGTCGTGTACCGCGATTGTGTGTCCTACAAATTCGGGGAATATCGTGGAAGCACGCGACCAAGTTTTCAGTACCTTCTTTTCACCCTTCTCATTCATAGCTTCTATTCTGGAAAAGAGCTTTGCTTCAACGAAAGGTCCTTTTTTAAGGCTTCTACTCATTTTATGCTTCCTCCTTATTTACCGTTTCTGTGTTTTACAATGAACTTCTCTGTTCTTGCCTTCTTGTCTCTGGTCTTATAACCGAGAGCGGGCTTGCCCCAAGGTGTAACAGGGTTCGGACGACCGATAGGTGACTTGCCTTCACCACCGCCGTGCGGGTGGTCGCAGGGGTTCATGACGGAACCGCGGACCGTGGGACGGATGCCCATGTGACGGGTTCTGCCGGCTTTACCTATCTTTACATTTTCATGGTCAATATTGGAAACCTGACCGATTGTAGCTCTGCAATCGAGACGAATGATTCTCACTTCGCCCGAAGGAAGTCTGACCTGAGCCACGCCGTTTTCCTTAGCCATGAGCTGAGCTGCGCTGCCGGCGCTGCGGACAAGCTGACCGCCCTTGCCGGGATAAAGCTCGATATTGTAGATGAATGTACCTACAGGAATATTCGCAACGGGAAGTGTATTGCCGGGTTTGATGTCGGCGCCTGCGCCGCAGTAAACCTTGTCGCCGTCGGTAAGACCTACGGGAGCAATCATATACTTCTTTGTGCCGTCTTCATACTGAAGCAGTGCGATATAAGCGGTACGGTTCGGGTCATACTCGATACCGATAACAGTAGCGGACTGCTCTGTGAAATCACGCTTGAAATCGACTATTCTGTACTTCTGCTTGTTGCCGCCGCCCTTGTGACGAACGGTGATTCTGCCGTAGCTGTTTCTGCCAGCATTTTTCTTCTTGATAACTACGAGACTCTTTTCGGGGCTGAACTTTGTGATTTCCGCATAGTCAGCAACTGTCATGTTTCTTCTCGCAGGAGTCGTAGGTTTATACTTTATAGTAGCCATAATTCGTTACTCCTCCTCATTAAATCATGCCGTCAAAGAACTCGATGGACTTAGAGCCCTGTGCAAGTGTAACAATAGCCTTTTTCCATGCTTTTGTGTAACCGGAATGCACGCCGAGCGTTTTGGGCTTTCTTTTCATGTTGATTGTGTTTACATCCTGTACCTTAACACCGAAAGCCTCTTCAACCGCAGCCGCAATCTCGGGCTTTGTGGCGGATCTGAGAACTTCGAATGTATATCTCAGGTTCTGTGTAGCAGAAAGACTGGATTCTGTGATAACAGGTCTGATTATGATATCATGTGCTGTCTTCATTACGCATAAACCTCCATCATTTTTTCTGCCGCAGCCTTAACTACAACGAGCTTGTTGCAATTAAGGATATCGTATACATTGAGTGTGTTTGTGTAAGCTGTCTTTACGCCGGGAATGTTTGCAAAGCTCTTGCATACGAAATCGTTCTTCTCGGCGAGAACTACGAGCGTCTTGCCTGTAGCGCCGATAGCGGAAAGCATGTTTACCATTACTTTGGTCTTGTATTCCGTAGCCGTGATAGCGTCGAGAACTACGAGTTCGCCGCCTGCAAGCTTGGATGAGAGAGCGCTCTTCATAGCAAGTCTCTTAACTTTCTTGTTGAGGTCGATTCTGTAGCTTCTGGGCTTCGGTCCGAGTGCTACGCCGCCGTGTGTCCACTGGGGAGAACGGGTAGAACCCTGTCTTGCTCTGCCTGTACCCTTCTGTCTCCACGGCTTCTTGCCGCCGCCGGAAACTTCGGTTCTTGTAAGAGTTGACTGTGTGCCCTGTCTCTGATTAAGGAGGTAAGCGCGAACAGCCGCGTGAAGAACCGCCGTGTTTACTTCAACAGCAAAAACGGAATCGGCAAGCTCCATAGAGCCTACTTCAGCGCCTGACATATTATAAACTTTTACATTTGCCATCGTGATTTTCCTCCTTCTTAAGCTTTAACGGTATTGCGGATGAATACGATACCGCCGCGTGCACCGGGAACGGCGCCCTTTACTGCGATAAGATTCTTCTCTGCATCTACGCGTACTACATCGAGGTTCTGTATCGTAACCTTTTCGTTACCGTACTGACCTGCCATGTGTTTGTTCTTGAATATTCTGGAAGGCGAGGAGTTCGCACCCATAGAACCCGGCTGACGGTGGATAGGACCTGTACCGTGAGTCATCTTCAGGATGTGAGCGTTCCATCTCTTTACAACGCCGCTGTAGCCGCGACCCTTTGTCATGCCTGTAACATCGACTCTGTCGCCTGCCGCGAATACATCCGCGGAAACGATATCGCCAACATTCATGTTCTCTGCGTCGTCAAGTCTGAATTCCTTCAGATGCTTCTTCATAGCGACGCCCGCCTTTGCGAAATGTCCCTTTTCAGCCTTGTTAAGACTCTTTTCGCGCGCATCCTCAAAACCGAGCTGTACGCTGCTGTAGCCGTCGTGCTCCACAGTTTTCTTCTGTGCCACAACGCAGGGACCTGCTTCAATGATAGTAACCGGCACTACATTGCCGACTTCGTCGAAAATCTGAGTCATTCCGATTTTCTTTCCGATGATACCCTTTTTCATTACCTTTCTTTGCCTCCTTTTAAGGTTATTGGTTGACCGTCCGTGAGCGGGTCAACATGACCAAAAGCAGCCATAATAATATAAGGAAGGATTTTTCCCCATATCGTTATCTGTTGCTTTGCCGAAAACGAAATTAGAGTTTAACTTCGATTTCAACGCCGGCCGGAAGTTCGAGACTTGTGATTGCTTCGATAGCCTTCTGAGAGGGCTTGATAACATCAATGAGTCTCTTGTGAGTTCTTGTTTCAAACTGCTCTCTGCTGTCCTTATACTTGTGAACGGCGCGCAGGATTGTAACGATTTCTTTCTCCGTAGGAAGCGGAATGGGACCGGATACGGTCGCACCGTTTCTCTTCGCAGCGTCTACAATCTTCTCTGCCGCAGCGTCAACCAGTGTATGGTCATAGCTTCTCAGTCTGATTCTGATTTTCTCGCTAACTGCCACTTGATTTTCCTCCTTGATTATTTTGTCGGGGGTATGCGTGCTTCCGCAAGCAAAACACGCTCAGATTTCATGAACATACAATCGGGTGTTTCCACCCTCTCAAAATTAAAACCGGAAAATTCCGGTGCGGGGCGCTTAGCCGGATTGACACTGCACGCAGTGCAATATCCGCGTCCCGGGCTCTGCCAAAAAATCTGTTTCGCCCGTTTTTGTTCGGACATACTCTGCGAAAATTACCCGCAAATTGCGGCAACCTCTCGCTTCATCGCACATCAAGCTTTTTCATTTTACATTAAAAAGGCTTATTTGTCAATAGTTTTCGGCAATTTTTCCGCAATTTTTCCGAAAATTTCGCTTTAGAATCTCAGAGAAATTTTTGCCTGATTTTTGTGCAATTATAACAAAAATATAAAATTTTCAAAAAATTGCGTTCCGCTATTGTTTTTTTGAGCATTTTTTGATAGAATATATATGAAAATTTCAAGGAAAACAGCGGAAAGGAAAATCAAATGACAAAGACATCCGTATACAAGCCGAAAGGCGTATGCTCGCGCCAGATCGAGGTCACCATCGAGGACGGCATAATAAAAGAAGTGAAATTTACAGGCGGTTGCAACGGCAATACCAAAGGCATCTCTTCTCTTGTCGTCGGCATGAAGGCAGAGGATGTGGTAAAGCGCCTGCGCGGCACAGACTGCGGCGGCAAAGGAACCTCATGTCCCGACCAGCTTGCAAGAGCCATCGAAGAAATGACAGAAGAAAAATAACAAAATAAAACAAAAAAGCTCGGGGGGGTAGCAAGTGCCTCAAAACGCCACTTTTGATTGCACTTTTTATGCTCCCGATTATATCCGCCCTTAGCTCAATTGGATAGAGTATCAGATTCCGATTCTGACGGTTGCAGGTTCGATTCCTGTAGGGCGGGCCAAAACTCCGAGAGTCGCGACCCTCGGAGTTTTACTTCTTCACGAAACTTGTCAAGATAAAAAAACAAACAAATAAATAAACACATCAAGGAGGACCCATGAAAAAATTTCTAAAAAATCTCGGTAAATCGTTTCGTATCATCCTGAATATCGTTTTGGGCGTTTTTGCGCTGATGTTCATGATATCATTCATCATCACGCTGAAATGGCATTTTCTTGTTCTTGCGGGTCTCATGGGCGTTATTTACGGTCTTATACTTCTTATCTCGTGCTCCAATGAAGCAATACAAAAGGAATATGTCCTCGCGCAGACGCAGATAAATCACGATATGCCAATCGAAATCAACGAAAAGAAGGTTATCCGCTCTTATCTTGCCATTCTGTCATTTGTATGGATATTTCCTTATATAGTGGGAATAGTCAGCTGCAGCCCACATCTCGGCGCTATGGTATATATGCCGGCGATGGTGCTTTTCTTCGTCGTAGCGGGAATCCTCGAAAAATATCTCGATGTGTTCCCTTTCAAAAAGAGTACATACCGCCTTATAAATTTCGGCGTCCACGCCATGTTTACCGTTACATCGTTTGTATATTTCTTCATCAGACTGTCGTGATTTATCGCGGTAGTCGCGCAAAAGCCTTGAGTATCAAGGCTTTTTGTTTTTTATTGCGTTTTAATATAATGTGCGTCGGATAAAAATCGCCGCGCATATTGCAAATTCCGCCACGATATGATAAGATATCATATAGAAAGGGAGTGATATTTTGACAGCCGGAAAATACAATCGCCTGTACGCCGCAAAAACGGCAAAACTTATTTTCATTTTTTCGATTTCAGTCAGCGCGCTGTTTCTCCTTGCGGCGCTCATCTCGGGCAATTCCGCCCGCGGGCTTGTCGCTTCAGCCATTCCGATTGCGGTAGGATTGCTTATCTGGTTTGCCTTCCTTTTGCGCATCACTTTCGCAAATGCGCTCCTTAAAAAACAGATCTCATCTCTGAATATCAAATTTGATGACAGCAACGCAAAGCCTCTGTATCCCTCCGCCATGATTTTTTTATCCGACGAATGGTTTATCGCGGCAGGAAAACTATATCTGCACAAAAGTTTTATACATCATGTAACCGTGAAATCGAGCAAAACAGCTATGGGCATAGAATACTATTGCGTTTTCAAGTGCGACGACGGAAAGCACAAGCTTCACATGGATTCAAAGGCAAATGCAAACAAAGTAAAGCTTTGGTTTGAAGAGATAGGCAAACTCTCAAAGCATGAGCTTGCCAAATATGCGGCTCCCATTCTGAAAGCGAAAGGCTTTTTAAAGAAAGGCATGCGCTGGACAAAGACAATAGGCGATTTCACCGTGGCTTTCTATATACAGAGCAGTAATTACAACAAAGACGACTACTATATCCGCCCGGGTGTTTTTATGAATAACTGCCCGAGAGCGGCAAGAGGTTTTTACGGGCATTTTCACACTCAGATAGACATCACCAAGCCACAGATGATAATGGATGAGACGGAGAAATTTTTCAGAGAATGGACAGACAAAAAGCTGATAGTCGAGAGGACAAAAGCGTTTATCATATGGGATAAGCGAAACCCATTGGAAAAAAGACGCGCCGGTCTTGTAGACTATGAAAAAGACCCTGTACCATCAAAAGTGCTTTTCGGCCTCGGCGAAGAAGAGATAAATTATATCTTAAGCGAATTTCAGTCTTAAAAAGCAATAAAAAAGCCTTCCCCCTGCGGGGAATTGACCGATTTGCGAAGCAAACGCGGTCGGCGTCGCCGAGACAAGGGCGGAAGGTGGCAGCCGCAGGCTGACGGATGAGGTGTCTGCAAACGATTCGTAGCAATATTTGCGTCAAAATGTCAGTTTTACTCCTCATCCACCGCTATCGCGGTCCCCCTTCTCCCACAGGAGAAGGCTATATAAAAAATCTCTTTATTTGCTTCTTGCAATAAAAATATTTTTTGACAAACCGTGCCGCGGCATTTTGCCGCGGTTTTGTTTTTTCATCAAAGATTGAAAAGCTTATTTTCCTTGTATTTCGGCTCGCATGAAAGATTTATCTTCAGTCTGCGCATAAAGGCAAGGTCTATGCTCGAGGGGATTACCGTAGAGTGCGCATGGCATCCGCGGAGTTCGCTCAGCTTGGAAAGTGCTTTCGCGGCGTTTTCATCCGTTGCCGCATTCACGGAGATGGCAATCAGCGCCTCGTCTATATGCAGGCAGGGATTCTTGCTCCCGAGATATTTTATCTTCAGCGTCTGCACAGGGCGGAGCAAATCCCCGGGAACAAGTTCGATGCTGTCGTCTATCCCCGAGAGATATTTCAGCGCGTTTATTATCATCGCGGCGCAGGCACCGAGGGTGTTTTTCGTCTTGCCCGTGATTATCGTGCCGTCGGCAAGCTCTATCGCGGCGCATGATGTGCCGGTTTTCGCTTCCAATTCGACTGCGGGACGGACAACTCTGCGGTCATATGGCGATATGCCCGCCTGGTCCATTATCATTTCTATCGTTTCGATTTCCTTTTTGGAGGTGCTCTTTCCGCCCTTGATGCTGTCGGTGAGCGCTCGGTAATAGCGGAAAATTATCTCCTGCGAAGCCGCCTCGCGGACAGCCTCATCATCGAAAATGCAGTAGCCCGCCATATTTACGCCCATATCGGTCGGCGATTTATAGGGGCATTCGCCGTAGATTTTCCCGAACATCGTGGAAAGCACAGGGAAAATCTCGATATCTCTGTTATAATTCACCGTGGCTTCGCCGTATGCCTGGAGATGGAACGGGTCTATCATATTGACATCGCTCAGGTCAGCCGTTGCCGCCTCGTAAGCGAGATTCACGGGATGCTTGAGCGGCAGATTCCATATCGGGAATGTCTCAAATTTTGCATAGCCTGCGTCGATTCCGCGCTCGTGTTCGTGATAAAGCTGGGAGAGGCAGGTAGCCATCTTGCCGCTTCCGGGACCCGGCGCCGTAATGACGACAAGTGAGCGCGTTGTCTCGATGTAGTCGTTTTTGCCGTAGCCCTCCGCGCTCACGATATGCTGAACATTGAAAGGATATCCGTCTATGATATAGTGCTTGAAAACCCTGACATCATGGGCTTCGAGCTGTGCTTTCAGCTTATCTGCCGCCTGCTGACCGTTATACTGGGTTATAACAACGCTGCCGACATAAAGCCCCACACTGCGGAACATATCTATAAGGCGCAGAACCTCCATATCGTATGTTATGCCGAGGTCGCCTCTGCGCTTGCTCGATTCGAGCGCGCCCGCACTGACGGCAATGACGATTTCCGCCTGGTCTTTCAGTTCGAGCAGCATTTTCAGCTTGCTGTCCGGTTCAAAACCGGGGAGCACGCGGGCGGCGTGCGTATCGTCAAAAAGCTTGCCGCCGAATTCAAGATAGAGCTTTCCGCCGAACTGCGAAATGCGCTTCTTTATCTGTTCCGATTGCATTTTTATGTATTTTGCATTGTCAAAACCTATTTTTTTCATTTATTTCTCCTTAATTGCTGTTCCTGTCCATTACGGAATCTATTGTTATCGCTATCGAAACCGCGAGAAGCTCATCTATCTCGTTTGTGGTATCTATGCAGTAGGAATCGCCCCATGTGAACCATTCCTTATGTATATATGCTATCGGCGAGCCGAATTTTGTTATCTCGTATTCATGGCTGAAAGCATCGCCCTCTATTTCTATTCCCTCTCCGTCTATGCTGTATTCATGGATGAAGAATGTGAATTTTTTCGATATCGTGGCGGCATATTTCCCGCCGAGATAGATATCGTATTTCGGCAGAAAATTAAAAACGCTCTGCGCCTCTATATAGGCGACCTCGTTTCCGCCGGTATCGCTGATGTGAAATTTCCTCCGGAATGTGAAAATCTCGCCCTCGACAAAATATCTGTCGTTTCCGTTCTCATCGCGCACGGTAAATTTATCGCCTATGGAAAATACTTTCTGCTTTATATATAGTTTCAATGTCTTTCTCCTTTTCCGAAATAATCCGAAAGCATCGCTTTCATAAATGAAAGCATAGCATATGTACTTCTGTATGAAAGTTTCTCCGAAATGCTGCGCACCGCCGCTTTGTTCGGTCTGCAGGCATCAAGAGATGCCGAAGCTGAGAGAACTCCGCTTTTCACCGAATATGAAAAGCGTTTTGCATAGCACGGAAGCTTCTCGCAAAGCTTTATTTCCGCGGCGCATTCCGGAACTATCTCCTCCTCGCGGTATATCCCGTCGTCAAGACCCGCCGCAGGAGAAGAAACGGTTATCCTTATGCTCATGCGGAGCGCGTCGTAGTCTGCCTTTATCGAGATTGCCTTGTCTGCGGAATTTCGCATCACGGCATAAAGCGCCATAAAAAACGAAAAGGCGAAATCGCCGACATTAAGCGAAACAAATCTGTTTTCAAGAAATATCTTCGTAGCGAAGTAATCCATCCTGTAGCCGAGCGCGGAAAAGGCACGCGAGCAACGGCTCTTGATTTTCATAAGAAAATCAGCCATATCGCAGAGATATGAGCCGACAAAATCCTCCGACTCAAAGCATATTCTGTCTGCCATTTCAGTATAGAGGCGCGATGGTGCGAGCATATCCGCATCGCCGTATTCTTCGGCTTTGATAAACGCGAGAAAGCTTATGAAATCCGAAGAAAATTTTTTTGCAAGATATGAATATGTATCTTCATAATCATTCATCTGCAATTTTGTGAGAAAAGCAAAAATCAGATGCTTATCCCTGTTTTCGCCGAGCGTGAATATAAGCGCACGGCTGTAAAGAAAGCTGTCGGGAAAAAGAGCAAGACCTATCTTCCCGTTTTTCGCGATATCCGGATCTCCGCCGGTCATATGGAAAAAGAGATTTGAGCCTTTGCGTACCGTGTGCAGATACTTTGCCGCGCAGCTGTTTTTAAAAAGAACCTTTCCGTTTATATCTGTTACAAAAACGGGAAAGCATGTTGTTTCGAAAAATCGAAAAAATGAAGTATCAAAATTCATGATAATCCGCCTCGTTGAAAAACGCAAACAGAAAAATCGGGGCAGATAAATCGGCAAAACCGATCTACCGCCCCGATTTTGCTAAGCTGGGTGTTGTTATACGGAATGTATCTTATTTTCGCTGTCGGAATTTTTATCTATGCCGTACATTTTCGCTTTTCTCTTCTCGAAAAACTTGACGGCAACCTGCTCAAAGAGCGCATAGGAGAGGACATCCTCATCCTGTATAGCCCACGGCTTTACCTCCTCGCGAAGCTTGTCAAGCTCGGGCTCAAGCGCGTCTGCGGGACGATATGTTATCGGCTTTTCGTTTCCGATTATCTTCTTGCGGAAGTCGGGAGCGATATCTACGGGAGTCTTGCCGTATTCGCCGCGAACGATACCCTTAAATTCCTTGGAGACCATCTTATAGCGCTCGCCGCTGATGATATTGAGCACAGCCTGCGTGCCGACAATCTGGGAGGAAGGAGTAACAAGCGGGGGATAACCCGCATCTTTTCTTACATTCGGAACCTCGGCAAGAACCTCGGAAAGCTTATCGAGCTTGCCTGCCTGCTTAAGCTGGGAAACAAGGTTTGAAAGCATACCGCCGGGAACCTGATAGAGAAGCGCATTTACATCCACTTTCAGCACATTGGGATTAAGCAGACCGCTCTCAAGGAACTGCTCGCGGATAGGCGTGAAATACTTGCATATCTTATCAAGCTGAGCAAGGTCAAGACCGGTGTCGTATTCTGTTCCCGCGAGGGCGGCAACGAGCGACTCCGTAGGCGGCTGGCTCGTGCCCATAGCGAGAGGAGAAATAGCCGTATCGACTATATCGACGCCCGCCTCTATAGCCTTTAGCACGGTCATAGAGGCAAGACCGGATGTATAGTGCGTATGAAGCTGAACGGGAATCTTTACATTCTGCTTTATCAGGGAAACAAGCTCATATGCGTCATAAGGCTTGAGCAGACCTGCCATATCCTTGATGCAGATGGAATTTGCACCCATCTCCTCAAGCTGCTTTGCGTATTTCGCAAAACCTTCGTTCGTATGAACGGGGCTTGTGGTATAGCTTATCGCCGCCTGAACATGACCGCCCTCTTTTATTGTCGCATCAATAGCGGTTTTGAGGTTTCTCGGGTCATTGAGCGCGTCAAAAATTCTGAGTATATCAATGCCGTTTGCGATGGATTTCCGAACGAAATATTCCACGACATCATCCGCATAGTGGCGATATCCGAGAATATTCTGACCGCGGAAAAGCATCTGGAGCTTTGTATTTTTAACCTTATCTCTTATCTTGCGGAGTCTTTCCCACGGGTCCTCATCAAGGAAGCGCAGGCAGGCATCAAACGTGGCACCGCCCCATGCCTCAAGCGCGTAGTAGCCGACCTTGTCCATCTCCTCGAGAATGGGGAGCATCTGCTCCGTCGTCATTCTTGTGGCGACAAGCGACTGATGAGCGTCACGC
>CAJKRH010000047.1 GCA_905202255.1 uncultured Ruminococcus sp. | reverse complement strand
AGCGAGTGAACCGTCCGACTATCGCATAGCTACAGCTACAGGCTCGAAACGCTAAAGCGCCGACTCGGATTTGCCGCTGTGCCATGTCAGGCTACGGCGAACCTCGCGGTTGAGATTTGGGTGCGGGTACTGGAAAGTCTGTGCGTAGACAGGACTAAATCATATTTTTTTGCTTTGTCTATTGGTTATAATTGGTTTTTAGCTTGCATGGGGCGACATCTCGCCGACTCGCGAGGTACTTATTGCGTCAGCAGTAAATGCGCGCATCATTCCGCTTTTTCTGCTTGTTTGCTCTCCGTCGCTTTTATTTTCTTCGGTTTTTTCGGTATCTCAAAGAAAAGATCCGATTTTATGAGCGCGGGACGGATGAGGTTATAGACAATAACGACGAGAACAGTGCCTATGGCGGAGTTTATCGCGGTGGAGCCTGCCGCCCATGTGGCGATTATCTTTGCCGCGTCGGCATCTATGCCGAGGATAAAACGCTTATAGAGATAGCCTACCACAGGGTCGAGTATAACATTCAGCCCGAGCGCCGCTATGCTTGCGATAAGCGACCACTTGATGGTATATTTTGTGCTGTTTTTCTTATCGGAGATGCCTGCTATATTGTGCGCGATAAAGCCTGCCACGAGACCGATTATAAATTTGAGTACGAATGTTTTCGGCGCACTGCTTATATATGCGGGGTCTGTGAGGTCTGCGATAGTCATTCCGATAGCGCCTGCGGCACCGCCGTAAACGCCGCCGATAAGCAGAGCACAAAGCACGCAGAAAGCATTTCCTATATGGAGTGCTGTCGGTTTTCCGCCCGGAGTGGGTATGTTTATCTTCAGAAATCTGAATGCCACATAGCAGAGGGCTGCCATGAGTGCGGTGAGCACTATCTTGAGTAATTTTTTGTTTCTTACTGTTTTCATTTTAAATCATCTCCGTGATTATATTTGGGTTATGTCAATTATACGATAAATGCGCGGATTTTTCAAGCATGTTTTACAAAAATAGCCCCTGTTTTTGCGAAAAAAGCGAAAGTTTATGGTTTTAACAAATTTTTAATAATAAAATGAGTCAAAGATATTGACTTAAAAGGTTTTTGAGTATAAAATATAAGTAATACTTGCTATAGGAAAGGAGCGGACATTTGAAAAAAATAGACTGGAACAAAAAATATACCACTATCGCAGTTTATGCGTTTCTTGTGATATTGCTTTCGATACTGTGTGTTTTCTTCTTTCTGAATTACAGCGATTTCGGCGGATATATCAAAAAACTGCTTGCGGTTCTCAGCCCCGTGCTTCTCGGCATACTTTTCGCATATCTGCTTAATCCCGTAGTGCGTTTTTTTGAAAACAAGGCTTTTGCCTTCATCACAAAAAACGGCAAAAAACGCAGGCTTGCCCGTGCGCTTTCCGTCACTGTCACATATGTGCTCGTGCTTCTCGCGCTGACAGGCTTTGTGGCACTTATTGTACCTCAGATAGTTTCCGGCTATGCCGACCTTTCCTCGAATATGTCAAACTATATAAAGACTATTCAGGGCTGGCTCGCAAGTCTCGCCGGTACAAACGAATATATCTCGCAGATAGTTGAGAAGCTGACGGTTTACTTGAGCGACCTGCTCGGTCGTCTCTCCGAGCTTCTGACGCAGCTGCTCCCCGGTATTACCAAGGTGATATCGAGCGTTATCACGGTTGTCAAAAATTCGTTCATCGGTATCATCATGTCGGTTTATTTCCTGCTCGCAAAGGAGCGCCTCGGCGCTCAGGCAAAGAAGATTGCCAAAGCATGCATGAGCGAAAAGAAATACGATTCTTTCATGAAGAATGTTGCCGTTGCCGATAAGAGCTTCGGCGGCTTCATCTCGGCAAAGATTCTCGACTCTATCATTATCGGCATCATATGCTTCTTCAGTATGGCAATGCTCGGCATGCCTTATTATCCTCTCATAAGTCTTATTGTCGGCGTGACAAATGTCATTCCTTTCTTCGGTCCTTTTATCGGTGCTATCCCGGGCGTTTTCATTATATTTATCACAAACCCCACGATGGCACTCTGGTTTATAGTTCTCATATTCCTCATCCAGCAGCTTGACGGCAACTATATCGGACCCAAGCTGATAGGCTCCTCCATCGGTCTTGAGCCTGTATGGATAATCGTCTCCATCACGGTGATGTCGGGTCTCCTCGGATTTACCGGAATGGTATTCGGTGTGCCTATCTTCGCGGTTATGTATGCTTTCATCAAGAACGGCGTGGAAAACAAGCTGAGAGCAAAAGGAATGCCCGAGAGCACATCGGAATATTATACCACAGAGGCGGGAAAACAGCTCTGCCGTGAGCGCGCCGAAGCCGATGCAAGGCATTCGCGCAAGTTTTCCGAAACGAAACTCGGCTCCAAAATCGTCGGTATTTTTGCAAAGAAGCGCAAAAACAAAGCCGAAGCGGAGGAAACCGAGCATGTTGATGACAACATAGCGGAAACGGCGGCAAGCGCAGAGATTTCCGATGATTCCGAAAAAAGTATCTGATAATTTTAAAAAAGCTTTCGGCGGGCTTGCCCGCCGGGAGCAAATATATGTTTCCGTAGCTCAGCAGGATAGAGCGACCGCCTCCTAAGCGGTAGGTCGGGTGTTCGAATCACCTCGGGAACGCCAGAACCGTGCTGAAAGCCTTTGCATATCAAGGGCTTTCGGCTTTTGTTATAATTTCCGGATTTCGCAGGCGGCAGGGAAGCACCGCGTGATATATTACAGATAAGGAGCAAATCGCATGACGAGATTAAGGCTTTGCAAGGCAGGCAGTACAATACTGAAAATATTTATCGCTTCGGTGTGCATTTTCGGCGCGGCTTATCTCATTGATTTGCTTACTCCGCCGATAGGATTTTCGCTTTGGCGCGAAAATAAGACCCTATTTATCATCGGGCTTGCGGCTGTCATACTTTTCTGCTCGCTGCTTTTCTGGGTCGGGATAATCCTCGTATATGCCTGCTGCAATCAGCTCCGCATCAAAAAGCGTGTGCTCGGTATCGTTTTTGCGTGGATTCCCGTGCTCAATATAATCACGCTTTTTGATATAATCGCCACCGCCGACAGGGAATACAGCTTCGAAAAGGCGAAATATCAACTGAACATGATGCGGTGCGGGGAGCGGGTATGCGCGACAAAATATCCGATTCTGCTTGTGCACGGCGTATTTTTCAGAGATTTCAAGTATCTCAATTACTGGGGAAGAATCCCGAAAGAACTTGAAAAAAACGGCGCACGGATATATTACGGAAACCACAACAGCGCTTCCTCCGTGGCGGAAAGCGCAAAACAGCTGAAAGCGCGCATTCTTGAAATAACGAAAGAGAGCGGATGCGAAAAGGTCAATATAATCGCGCATTCCAAGGGTGGGCTTGATGTGCGCTATATGCTTTCCGACGGGGAAGCTGCAGAGCGTGTCGCTTCTCTCACGACGATAAATACTCCGCATCGCGGGTGCAGATTTGCCGACTATTTATTCGGAAAAGCACCGGAAAAATTCAAAAATTTTCTCGCAAATACATATAATCGCGCGGCGGCGAAACTGGGCGATACCGCCCCGGATTTTCTCACGGCGGTTTTTGACCTGACTTATGAAAAATGCAGGGAGCGAAATAAGCAGCTTGCCGACCCTGCGGGCGTATACTGCCGCTCTGTCGGCTCTTTTCAGCGAAAGCCGACCTCGGGTCGATTTCCGCTGAATCTGACAAACAGATTTGTAAAATATTTCGACGGGGAAAACGACGGGCTTGTGGGCACGGATTCCTTTGAGTGGGGAAGCGACTATAAGTTGCTCGTTCCCGAGGGAAAGCGAGGGATTTCCCATGCCGATATGATAGACCTGAACCGCGAAAATATAGAGGGCTTCGATGTGCGCGAATTTTATGTTCAGCTGGTGTCTGATTTGAAAAAGGCCGGATATTGAGTAAGCAATGCCGATATAACTACATATTACGACATGAAAAATTCGTTTTTTCGCCCGTATGCGGCATATTCGCTGTTTGCGGGGAAGAATTTTTGCCTGAACCGTGCTATACTTTTTTCGGAGGTGCATGAAAATGAATCAGATAAAAATAGGAAAATTTATAGCTGCCCTGCGAAAAGAAAAAGGCATGACGCAGGAGCAGCTCGGAGAGAAGCTCGGCGTGACAAACAAAACCGTTTCCCGTTGGGAAAACGGCAATTATATGCCCGATGTGGAAATGCTTTCTTTGCTGTCGGAAGAGTTCGGCGTCAGCATCAACGAGCTTATAAGCGGGGAGCGGATTATGGCGGAGGACTTCAGAAAAGCCGCCGACAGCAATCTTGTCACGGCGCTGAACAACAGCACATTTACGCTGAAAGAAAAGGCAGCATTCTTCAAGAAAAAATGGTTGCGGGAGCATATTGCCACTATCGCTTTGTGCATTGCGGCATGGATAGGCATTATGATAATTACGGCGCTGAAACTGCATGGCAGTGACAGATACCCGCTTTTGGGTGCGCTCGGCAGTATGCTTGCCGTACTCTTATATCTGGTGCTGTATAACCGCATGATGATATATGTGGAGAGGCACGTATATCGCATGGATTCCGATGGCAGAGCGGGGAAGGACACATAATGTTACCACAGAAAGGGACTGCAAAATTGCAGTCCCCTTTTTTGCGTAGGCAATCCGCACAAGCGGCGCGGCAGGAATTTATATAACATATACAAAGAGCAAAACGGCATCACGATGCCGTTTTGTTTTTCGCTCATGTTTTTTTGCTTTTATTACCGAAAGTCGGGCGGATACTTGACGGTGAAAATTTTGCCATGTAAAATGGAGATATAAAAAATTAAGGAGAAAAATACAATGAAGAAATTTATTGCTTTGATTTTGGCTTTGGTCATGATACTCTCTGTGCTTGCACTTGCCTCCTGCGGCGATAATCCGCAGAAAGCGGAAACGAGCGATACGACCTCGGCTTCCGCCGTAGGCGTGGATGAGACGACAAAAGGCACCGACGGCACGACATCGGGTTCGCAGCAAGAAACGACCTCATCGGAAACGACGGAAACGACTGACACGACAAAAGGCGAGGAGACAACCGACTCCGAAACCGTGCTGACCGGCAGGGAAAAGCATCCCGATTTCAAAGATGTCAACTTCGGCGGCAGAACATTCCATTTTGTCACGCAGAAGGGCTGGAGCGGCGGCTGGGACTGCTATGAGATATATGCCGAGGCGACAGGAAGCGACAGCATGATAACGGAAGCCATCATCACGCGAAATTCCGTTATCGAGAGCCTTTACAACTGCAAGATAAAGGAAACAAAGTCTGATGATACGCGTGTGCTCATAAGCAACGACCGCGCGACGGGACAGCATAATTATGATCTCTCTATGAGACTTATGTTTGAATACGGTATGCCTGCATATAATATCGCGGCGCTCGATATCGACCTTTCGCACAGCTGGTGGAATCAGGACTTTCTTGATACTTTCAGCTTCACAAAGAACGGCACGAAAATCGTGCATTCTCTCTCGGGCAAATTCAATCTTATCATGTATGATTCGATAATAACCATGTTTGCCGACATGGATATTTATGACAGAGCAAAAGCCTCGGGCAAAACGGACATCGACCTCTATCAGACGGTAAAGGACGGCAAATGGACTGTAGACAAGATGCTCAAACTCATGGAAGCCGCAAAGGTCGATGTAAACGGTAACTCCACGATAAGCTATGATGACGGCGATATATGCGGACTTCTCATAAATCCGAATACGAGATGCCAGTACGGGCTTTTCTATGGCTTCGGACTCAAAACGGTTATCAAAAATGAAAACGACGAATACGAATGCATTGATTCTAATAATACCGACCTTTCGCGCGTAAGCAGTCTTATCGACCTTGCTTCTTCCGTTTATAAGAGCCCTGCGCTCGGACAGACAGGCGAGCTGAAATCCGTTCAGGCACTTGCGGACGGACAGTCGCTTTTCAATGTTCAGTGGCTGATAAGACTTCATTCCGATGAAGAGCTGGAAAACTACGGCATAGATTTCAGCGAAAAGCGTCTCTCCGTGATTCCTTTCCCGAAGTATGACGAATCGCAGGAAAATTACGGTACATATGTTTCTGCCCGCGGCTACGGAATCCGCGTACCCGATACTGTAGTCGACCTGAAAGAAATTTCGCAGTTCCTTGAAGTATTCGGCTATCATTCCGAAAAGCTTCTTTATCCGCAGTATGTCAAATCCCTGAAAACGCAGAGCCTCTGCGATGAGGGCGCGGGCGAAATGCTTGAGATAGTGCTGAATTCGCTTAATTTCGACTATGGCAATTTTGAAGAGAATACGGGCTTTATAAGCAGAATCGGCGAGATGATAATTTCCGGCAAGAATAATCTCTCCAAGGCTGCCGCATCTGCCGCAAAAGTAGCCAATGCCGCACTTGAAAATGCGATGAATGTTTCTTATGAAAAAATGAACAGATGAGTAGCTTGATATATTGAAAAATCGCCCCGAAAAGGGGCGATTTTTCTGTATCAGGTTTGATTTTCGGCAAGCGACTCATGAACACGCGACAGCCATTCATCTGCATACCGCATGGCATCATCGGGGTGAATGTACAGCTCCGAGGAACAGCCGAGAAGCGCGCGTGGAAGATTATGAAAAGCGTGAAGCAGACAGTATAACTCCATCCGCTCGCTTTTTCTTATCCGAGGTTTCGATAAAATTGCTTCTATATTATATAAAAGGGAAGTCATCTTCCCGAGTATTTCACGCTGCTTTTCGGAGTAATCCGCGCCGCAAACCGCCCCGCACAGGTTGCAATCAGCGGGGAATATTTTTCCTCGGTTGCTATCGATAAATGCGTTTATTCTCTCCATATCGCAGGCTCCGCCTGCGAGCCCGCACAGAATGGCTGACATTATCTCTGCCGATGTTTTCAGTCTTTTCTTTTCTCTCGCTGAAACCGGTCTTGATGTGCATAATCTTGCTTTTTCGTAATTTGAGAGGATATAAAGGTTCATTGCGTTTGCTTCTGCGGCACCAACCATGATTTCACCACCTTTGCTGAAGCTCTCCAAATCGGCATGTTTTTTATATTATAGCATATTTTTGTGCTTTTTTCAATATGAGGTCGCAGACGAAATAAAAAATCCAAACCGTTCGGCTTGGATTTTTTGTGTTTTATCTCTGAATCATGACATCACAATAGCAAAATTCGGATGGCATTTCAAAATCTCCGTTTTTCTGCGCATAAGAACATACCGTGGCATACAGGTTTAAAAACATATTCTGACACATGCGGTCGATATCGTCGCTCAGATGCTTCGGGAACAGCTTTTTATAATCGGAAACAAACGCTTCAACAATTTTTGAATATTCGGGCATAAGTGCCGCAAAATATTTTTCTGCGATTGTATCAAAGAGTCGCTTCTGTTCAGCCGTAAAGCACGGAATGGTCACAAAGAAGCTTCCGTCTTTTTTCTTTATTATGTATCCCTCCCGTATCGCATCGGTTACTGCATTTTTGTCCTCGGAAAATCCGCTGTAAATAATATCTTCACAGGCATTGATATAGGTATCAAACATCATTTTTCTGAAGCGGATGCCGTTTATTCCCGACCAGACAGTATGCGAGCAGTTTCCTCTGCTGCCGCGATTGGCAGAAATCTGACTGCCGATTTTTTCTCTCAGATGTTTTCCTGTTTCTATGCTGCCTATATAATTCCACCGATATCCGTCGTATTTCTGTTTGATTTGAGGAAAAGGTAACCTGCAATAATGCCTGCTGAGATAATCAAAAGCAAGTATGCCGTAAAGATAAAGCAAATCCGACTCGCTTTTGCCTGCTTTGTAGAAGTCAATACTCGCGGCTTCTGCCGCTACGGCTCTGACGGCACTTACCAACCTATCCATAATCGGCAAGAGCGCTTTTTCCGCATTTTCTTCGCAAAAAATTCCGTATTTATCAGACCAGATGATAAAATCCGTCTGATATCTTCCTTTCGATACCTCAATAACGGCTTCGCGTTTCAAAAGATTGCCGATACGCTCTTCAATATAGTATGCGGGAACACCGCAAAGCTTTGCGAGGTCTTCTACCGTTGCGGGCTTTTCATAGGAATAATACAGGATATTCTGAGAAAGAGCATCATCGATATACCTGCTCGGAAACGGCACGGTTTTATCATCGTATTCTCCGGTTCCGTATATATCAATATGCATTTTTATGGGGCGAAGGGCGGTTTCGTTCATTTTGGTACACTCCTTTTTCAGTTTTTTCCGAGCTTCCGAAAGCCGCCATGTGACGGTGCCTTCGGGAATGTTTAACTTCTCGGCTATACGCTTGGTTGAAAGGCTGTCATAGTAGTAAAGAACGATGATATCGCGATATATTGAAGAAAGCATGGCAATTTTTGTGCGCAGTAAATCACAGACGGCTTCCTTATCGTCATCCGAATCTTCTTCATATGCAATATCTTCCGGAATGTCATAGGAATAAAGCGCGCGTTTCTTTCCCATTTGCCGCCGAAAGCATTTTGTCACATTGTTTGCAATCCCCCAAAGCCATGGCTCGAATTTGTCGGCGTCTTTGAGCTTCGGCAATTCCCGTACTGCGGTGAAAAGTATTTCCTGCGATAAATCATCAGCCTCCTCGCGAGAATAGGTATGACCGACCGCATATCCGTAAACTTTTTCGACATATTTTTCTATAATATTCGCATTCATCGTTCCCGCCTGCCTTTCGACCATAAAGTGCATTGGATGGGCTTTTCATTGGGTACTTCTCAAAATTGTTTGAAATATTATACCATAAAATTATGAATTAGTCTATAACAAATGAGCCCCGCGCGAGGCGGGGCGAAGTAAAAACCATTATTGGATACTGTTTACCATATCAAGCAGACCGACGAACCGAGTATTTTGATTAAGTTTTTCAATACATTTATTAGATAGTTTATTTTGTAGTTTCTTTTTTATGATATCTTTGCGAATTCGTTGCTTGAATTCACGCTTTTTTACAATCGGAGAGCAAACAACAATCGGATAGCAGTTTTCATCGTCCGTTTCTTTCTTCAAGAGATTCATATAGTACATAATAGAATTCTCAACTGAATCCATCGCTTTATCACTTTCACCAATGGCAAGATATGCTTGAGCGAGTAACAAATAACAATCTCCGGAATCGAAATCGTGATAAGGTGGAGGACATTCATTCTTGAAGATGACACTCATAACCGCAAAAAATCTTTCATAGACCTCAATAGCTTCTGCGTAATTCTCATTGTTGTAATATGCTTTACCCAAACAAGCAATATGGTCCTCAAAGGCTTGGAGCGCATAATCAATATCACTACACAAATAAGCGGCTTGACGCTCGTAGTTGCCCATATACTCGTTCACAATCGCCATCGTAGAGTATAGCGTAAGATCTGTTCGGACGGGAAAATTATGTGCTTCGGTTGTAGCCAAGTCAAATTTCTTATTTGCGCTATATAGGAAAACCAAATTTTGTCGCGCACACAGAATATCCGATACATTCTTTGAATTGGTGATTATGAAATTAGCCTGTCTGATCGTTTCGGGGATTATAGTTTCAGCACGCTCTTTGGCATATATCCACCCATTATCCGGCAATGAAAGAGAAACACCCAAGTTCATGCAGTTAAATGTAATTAGATAATTATTGGGATATCTTTTCAGACCGTCCAACAAAATATCGTACGCCTTTAAATATGTTTCAAGTTTGCCATATTCTTGTATGTTGTTTGCAGTCGAGACTATCTTGAGTGCCTCTTCCGTTTCTGAAGTGTGGTCTATGCCAAACAGAAAATCCGTACTCACATCAAATATTGTCGCCAATGGTACTATCTGCGAAATATCCGGCATTCCGGAATCGTTTTCCCATTTTGAAATTGCTTGGTACGTAACCCCTAAACGCTCGGCAAGTTCTTCTTGTGTAAAACCTCGACCCTTGCGTAGATTCTTTATGATTTGCCCCATAGTTATTGCCATATCTGCACCTCCGTTCATAATTCATACCGGTACCGTGATTTAATTATATCACATACTTTATGATTACTGAAGCGACTTAAAAATGAGCTTACTCAACTTTTCGTTGAGTTTATTATAGCATATTTTTGCGCTTTTTTCAATATGAGGTCGCAGACGAAATAAAAAATCCAAGCCATCCGGCTTGGATTTCTTTGTGTTTTATGGTAAATCATGACCGCACAACGCAAATCGCAGGCTTTTCGGTGTTTTCAACCGATTTTAACCAATTCATTTCATAAAGCCTTTCAGCTAATTTGTCTGCCGAATAGAAAAGATAAACAAGTGCGCCGACATATTCTGCATTTTTACGGATATGCGACGGAGCAATATCCGCGGTTATGCTCGCGGCGATTTCTGTCGTTTTTCTGTTTATGTCGGAAATAACGGCGATGCACTCCCCGAGCATCTCCCGAAGTTCCTCATATTCCTTGTGGGACCACACCGCAAAATTTGCTTTGCCGTCTTTAGAATAGTGAAGCTCATCAAGCGTCTTTTTCCAGCTATCCGGCAAATATTCAAAGCAGCCGACCGCTGTGCAAACTATGGGATCGGTCATTCTTTTGTAAAAATCCTGTGCATTCAGCGTCTGCCTGAAATTCATAGCGATAACGCTTCCGCGCTTATCGCTCGCGGGAGAACCGTTATAAATACCCTGAATCCCGCCCGGCTTCTTATCTTCAACGGTATTTTCTGTACTCCTGCCCCATATGACACCTCGTCCGCCTCCGCCATTCACGAGTGAATACGGACCGTCTTGCGGTAATTCTCCGTAATTATTTGTCAAATCGTTTTCTGTATCAATCAATGAAAAATGTAAACACAGGAGGAACTTTTGCCAATTTGCGAGATTTGCATTTGCAAATCTGTTTCCGAAGCGCGTATCGAAATCATCCGCTATGGCAACAATCTTTTGTGCACTTTCATCGATAAGCTCTTTCAGCTTTCCATCAATCGCTTTTGTGCAGTCAGGTGTGAAAATCGGAATATTTGTAAGATACTTTCCGCCATTGCAAACAAGATATCTGCGGTCAACAAGTAATTTTATTTCATCCTCGAGATAGGGAAGTGCAACTCCGAGTTCTATGCTGATTTCCTGCAAAGTCACAGGACTGTAATATGCCGCGAGTAAAATATTCCCTTTAATCTTTCTTCTCTGAAAATCACGATATTCAGAATCATCTCCTGCTTTTGTTCCCCAAAAATCAATTTCAAAAGTATTGGGGCGGTAGCTTTTTTCTCCGTATAATCTTTCCATATTCATGCCCTCTCTGATAATTTTTCTCGCACGGAATAAATAATACTTTATCATTTCCGTGCTTGTCTGCAATTTTTCTGCAATCTCGGAGCAGGAGAGATTTTCGATATAGTATAAAACTGCCGCATCACGGTATTGCTTTGACAGCAAAGAAAGTTCGCGCCGAAGAAAATTCAGCTCTTCTTTTTTGACGATTTCATCCAAGGCAGACTTGGATTCATCGGCAATGCTGTCGTCAAACTCCGCTGTATGCTTTGCATTCTTCGATTTTTTGCGAAGATAGTCCATATAAACATTCTCTGCAATTTTCCACATGAAGCCGTAAAAGCGCTCATCATCTTTCAGATTCTGAGCCGATTTGATTATCTCATAAAGAATATCGCTTGCAAGATATTCGGCGTCTGTTACATTTCCGAGTCTTGTCAATGCAAATCCGAATATCGACTTCATGTTTTCGGTTATCAGCTTTTCAAGTTTTATACTATCCATTTGCTCCTCCGTTTCCGTTTTCAGGCGCCTTCATTCATATAGTCGTGGGAAAGATAAAACGGTTAAGACGATTTTGAAAAATTTATAATATTGTCAATCATGAAATAAACAAAAAAATAACCGGCAAGTGACACTTACCGGTTAATGGAGCGGATTACGGGGCTCGAACCCGCCACCTCGACCTTGGCAAGGTCGCGCTC
>CAJKRH010000046.1 GCA_905202255.1 uncultured Ruminococcus sp. | reverse complement strand
CCTGTCTCGGCGACGCCAACACACATGCTTCGCATATGTGTTAATTCCCCTACCATGCGGGTCGTCGTAGGCGCCGACCCCTACAATATAAACCCCAAGCATAGCAATAAAAAACAAAACACATAACCCGCATCCCACAATACTTATATAGAAAAACACCTTGTTTTCGCAGAAAAATTTCCACAAAAAATATTATTGCCTGCCGTGAAAGCTTTCAGGCAGGGAACGGAGGTTTTGATATGAAAATTTCACCCGAAAATTGGAACGAAAATCCTTTTCGTCTCATAGGCAAAGACTGGATGCTTGTCGCTGCGGCAAAGGCGGACGGCTCGTCCAACATGATGACGGCAAGCTGGGGAGGCTTCGGCTTCCTCTGGAATAAGAATGTCTGCTTTGTCTTTGTCCGCCCGCAGAGATACACATATGAATTCTGCGAGCAGAGCGACAGACTGACACTCTCGTTCTTCTCCGAAAAATATCGCCCCGCGCTGAATTTCTGCGGGAGCAAGAGCGGCAGAGACTATGACAAGGCGGCAGAAACGGGTCTGACAAAGCGCACCGCAGACGGTTATGTCACCTTCGATGAGGCAAGAATAACGATAAAGGCGAAAAAACTCTTTGCCACAACGCTCGCGGAGTGCGATTTTATTGATAAATCCGTCATTTCCGCGTGCTATCCCAAAAAAGACTTTCATAAAATGTATATCTGTGAGATAGAAGAAATAGAAGAAAAATAAATTAAAAAAAGGAGATAAAAAATATGCGTTTTTCAGAGATGCCCTATAAGAGACCCGATATCGCCGAGATTTCGGCGGAATATGACAAAATAACAAAAAAGGTGCTTGAAGCAGGCAGCGCGGCAGAGCAGCTCGCGGCTTTCGGCGAGCATGAAAAGCTCTATTCGCATATCGATACGCTGAGCAACCTCGTGTACATCCGGTATTCCACAAATACAAAGGATGAATTTTATGTGGCAGAGCAGGAATTTATGGATGAAGCTTCCCCACTTCTTCAGGAGAAGATTCAGGCTTTCTATACGGCTCTGCTCGAGAGCAGATTCCGTCCCGAGCTGGAGGAAAAGCTCGGCTCGCTTATCTTCAGAAAAATCGAGATTGCCCGCAGGACATTCTCACCCGCTGTCATCGGTCTGATACAGGAGGAAAATAAGCTCGTTTCCGAATATCAGAAAATATATGCTTCCTGCACCGTTGAAATAGACGGCAAAACGCTCCCCGTGACAAAGCTTCGTCCCTATAAGGAAAGTGCCGACAGAGAGACGAGAAAGAAAGCTTATTATGCCGAGGGTGCCTGCTTTGATTCTCACCGCAAGGAATTTGACGAAATCTACGACAAACTTGTGAAAATAAGAAGCGAAATCGCCTCGAAACTCGGCTACAAGAGCTTTGTGGAGCTCGGCTATGACCGCCTCGGCAGAAACTGCTACGGAGCAAAAGAAGTCGCAAGTCTTCGTGAGCAGATAGCGGCGGAGATAGTTCCGCTTGTTCGCGCCGCAAAGGAACGCCAGCGCACAAGAATCGGTGTCGATAAGCTTTATTTCTATGATGACGGCTTCTGCTTCCCCGACGGAAACGCAAAACCCGAGGGCACAGCCGAGGAGATCCTCGCCGCAGGCAAGGAAATGTATCACGCGCTCTCTTCCGAAACGGCGGAATTTATAGATTTCATGTTTGAAAACGAGCTTTTCGATGTGCTCGCAAAGGAGGGCAAGGCACCCGGCGGCTACTGCACGGAGCTTCCCGATTACCATGCGCCGTTCATCTTCTCGAATTTCAACGGCACCGCAGGCGATGTAGATGTACTCACTCATGAGGCAGGTCATGCTTTCGCCTACTTTATCGCGGCAAAGCACGGCTATATTTCCGAAAATCTCAGCCCCACACTCGAGGGTTGCGAGGTTCATTCCATGAGCATGGAATTTCTCACCTCGGAATATCATCATCTTTTCTTCGGCAAAAATACGGCAAAATATGAACTTGCTCATTGCGAGGACGCGCTCGTATTTCTGCCCTACGGCTCCATGGTAGACGAATTTCAGCATATAGTTTACGAGAATACCTCCCTCACGCCCGACGAGCGCAATGAGGAATGGATGAAGCTCGAAAAGAAATACCGTCCCTACATGGATTTCGCCGATATTCCCTTCTATTCGCGCGGCGCAGGCTGGCAGAGGCAGACGCATATCTATATGAATCCTTTCTATTATATAGACTACTGCATGGCGCAGACGGTTGCTTTCCAGTTCTGGCTCAGGATGCTTGAGGATAAAAAGGCAGCTTGGGAAAGCTATATGAAATATACAAATCTCGGCGGCACGAAAACATTTGCCGAGGCTGTTCCCTACGCAGGCATGAAGCTCCCATATGAAAAGGGTTGCGTGGGCGAAATAGCGGCAAAAGTCTCCGCATGGCTCGAGGAGCATGACAAGATTTAAACAGCATTATAAATTCAATGAAGCGACGGGAAACCGCCGCTTCATTTTTTTCATGACGGAATAATACAATTTCATGTCGTAAAATTCAATGGAAAAATCGCTTCTTCCGTGATAAAATCAAATATGTAAATCACAATGTGCAAAGCACAGATACACGGAGGAAAACATGGCAGATAAAATCAGAATAAAAGTCGTAGTTCAGGCGAAAAAGGAGAATGTTCCCGGCTGGCCTCATATCAACTTCGGCTACGAGAGAGAAACAGAAAAAATAATGCAGTATGTCCGCGCATACAATCCCGATGCGGAGTTTGATGTATTCAAATACAATTCCAAGGACGAAGCCGCCGCGGCTTATGAAGAGGACAAGAAAATCTATGGCGGCGTTCTCGTACTGCTGATGACAAACTGGATAAGACTCGATGAGTTTTATGCGAGAAAATCCGTCGACGGTATTCCCTGCGCAGTTGCGGATGTACCTTTCTGCGGAAGCGGCTCGGCACTCTCCGGCACAAGCCCGATGATAAGAAACGAGAAGCTTCCCGTTCCGCTCGAGGCTTCGCGCGATTTCAACGATATAGCGAGACTTGCCCGCACGCTGATAGTAAATGCAAAACTGAAAAATACCACCGTTCTCGTTGTCAAGAACGATGTTGAAAACGATGTTGAAGCAGCCGCCGAGAAGCGTTTCGGCTGTAAATTCATAAACAAGACCGCCGCAGACCTGATGGCTGAATTTGATAAGGTAGACGAGAGCGCGGCACTTGCATATGTCGAGAAATGGACGGGCGGCGCTGTCAAGACAGTTGAACCCTCTCATTCCGATATCGTAGAGAGCGCAAAGATTTATCTTGCAATCAAGAAAATGATTCGCGATACGGGTGCCGATGCCGTTACCATAGCGTGCCTCGAGCTTTCGTATAACGACATCTACGGCAAGAGCCGCCATATGTATCCCTGCCTCTCTCATTTCCAGATGGCAGATGACGGCGAGCTCGGCGTTTGCGAAGCCGATATCGATTCCACGATATCTTCGCTTATCACACTCTATCTCACAGGCAGACACGGCTTCGTTTCCGACCCTGTGGTAGATACATCAAGCAATGAAATAATCTATGCGCACTGCGTTGCCTGCCGCAAGGTATACGGCGTGAAGTCCGCGGAAATCTGCGATTATTATATCCGCAGCCATGCGGAAGACCAGCTCGGCGCTTCTGTTCAGGTTATATTCCCCGCAGGCGAAAAGCTGACAACTATAAACATGAGCAATCTTGACAACTGGGCTTGCATTCATTCTTCTGTTTCCGTAGGCAATGCCGGCGGAGATGCGGGATGCCGCTCCAAGCTCGTTGCTTCCTGCAATGCCCGTGCGCTCCTCGAAAACTGGATGCCTATGTGGCACAGAGTGACTGTTTTCGGCGAATACAGACAGGATTTCATCAATTTCTTCAGGCTCAAGAGCATGAATATCTGCGAAGAGGATAAGGAAAGATAAATCGTTTTCGCCATATTACTTACCGAGTGTAAGAGACTTCGGCATGGGGGTGTGCGGAGTCGCCTTATGCATAAAAAAGAACGGACAGCGTCCGTTCTTTTTTGCTTGAAACGATGAACTGAATTTTTTCTTTTCTCGCGCTTTGGCAACTCAAAAGTATAAAAAAATTAAAAGTTACTTCACTTTAAATAAAACTCCTCATCCGTCACGCTTCGCGTGCCACCTTTCTCGCTGTGGCTCGGTCACGCTCGGGTTCTGACAGCCCTCGGGCTGTCATTCATTCCCCTCGCGCCGCTTCGCTACCCGCAGGAGAAGGCTGGCAAAATGCTTTATTTTTTCCAAAACAAAATTGAATTGTGCCTTTGGCAGTCTTTCGTCAAGTAGTGCAGTATTAAATAATGTGGCACTCTGAACCAATGATGTTGATAAGCCTTCTCCGGTGGGGAATGGACACATATGCGGAGCATGTGTGTCGGCGTCGCCGAGACAGGGGTAAGCGCTCCGCAGAGCGCGAAATTACCGAATATTCATAATTTATTCACAAATAAATCAGCAAGATCTATTTTCATTTTGCATAAAATATGGTATAATATAGGTACAAGCATGATAAATACTTAACATGCAGATATGACAGGAGGCAACATTATGCGTAGCTTTTCCTATGTGCAATCCCGCTTACGGCACATGCAGGCACGATATGTCCCCCGGTCTCGGAGAGGACAGATAAAAATCATTCATGTATGCGCATAAGCCGGACTGCAACGGTCGGTTTATGCGCTTTTTCAGATTTTTTCAAGGAGGAATTTAATATGAATATCAAAAGAATTTTGGCTTTGTTTTTGGTCATCGCCATGGCAGTGCTTATGCTTTCCGCCTGCGGCGAAAAAGAAAAGCCCAGTAGGATAACGGCGGACAACCTGCCGAAAGGAAAGGTTCTGCTTTCGACTTTGAGTAATGAGGAACTCTATAAATTTATTACAGAGCATGGAGTTACTATTCCGGAAGAATGTGCCGACATGGATTTTAAAAGTGTTATAGCATACTACGAAAATGATATTTACTGTCCGGATGGGCACGATATTAGTTATCAAGATGCTTCTATAAAACTTGCTACCGAAATACATGACATCGTAAAGGAGTATTACGGATATCCAATATTTTATGGTCAAAAAACAAACTGAAAATCAGTTGACAAGTTGACTTGCATAAACTTTGATAATCGACAAGGAGGACAAAAATGAAAAGAATTTTGGCTTTGCTCTTGGTCATCGCCATGGCGGTGCTTATGCTTTCCGCCTGTGGCAAGACACGCAGTATAACGGCGGACAACCTACCAAAGGGAAAGGTGTTGCTTTCATCTTTGAGTCAGGAGGAACTTGTCAAGTTTCTCGAAGAACGCAATATTGCTATATATGAGCCATATAAGGATGGTGGCTTATCTGAACTATTTTCCCAATTTGAAGAAAAACCCGACCTATATGCAGTAGTCATGGGAGACACGCGCCACGCAGCTTTTAAGTATAAGGTTCAAAGCGCTGTATGCGAATACTACGGAATCGAAAATCCTTATTCCGATAAAATTAGAGCTATTTGGGATGAGTTTGAATATTAAAGCCAATTTTGAAAACATAAACACAAGGAGGACAAAAAATGAAAAAAATTTTAGCCTTACTCTTGGTCATCGCCATGGCAGTGCTTATGCTTTCCGCCTGCGGCGAAAAAGAAAAGCCCAGTAGGATAACGGCGGACAACCTGCCGAAAGGAAAGGTTCTGCTTTCGACTTTGAGTAATGAGGAACTCTATAAATTTATTACAGAGCATGGAGTTACTATTCCGGAAGAATGTGCCGACATGGATTTTAAAAGTGTTATAGCATACTACGAAAATGATATTTACTGTCCGGATGGGCACGATATTAGTTATCAAGATGCTTCTATAAAACTTGCTACCGAAATACATGACATCGTAAAGGAGTATTACGGATATCCAATATTTTATGGTCAAAAAACAAACTGAAAATTAGTTGATAAGTTGACTTGCATAAACTTTGATAATCGACAAGGAGGACAAAAATGAAGAAAAGATTGATTGCCATTATAATATCTATTTGCATGATTTTATCTTTCAGTACTAATATTTTAGCAGCTGAACTTGCCCCCAATGCATTATCGTATACATTGCAACGCAGTACTCTGCATGCATGGGATCCTTCCACGATGCCAAACTATAATTGCTATGCATTTGCAATCGGTCGCACAGACGATGCATACCAGCCTGGAGACTTTTCGGGCGATGACAATTGTTATTACAATCATTTAGGCAAAATCGACGACCTTGCAAAAGTCATTGATGCTGATTTAAATGGCAGTTTGGGATATGCTTGTGTAAGAATACAGGTTAACCGTCCGGATTCTTTTGGAATATGGGAAAATGTAATTGCCATAAGAAAAGATGAGACACTAGACTATGTAAGACCAGACAATAATGAAAGGTGGAATGACTATCATGTAGCAAAATTGACTTCCGAGGGATGGCTTCACAAGCCCGGCGGATCTGCTGTTTTAAAATTCAATCAGGCTCCGTCAAACAATGTTAATTGGACAAATGAGGGTTATGCTTATGGAATTGCTCTTGACTCATTTATTGAGTATGAAAGCGAGATAAGATATTTACTTTATAAAACCGCTCACGGCAGCGCTTCAATTACCAAATGGACAGAAGAACATTATCATTTAGGTTCAAGTCATTTTTATCTTTATGAAATCGGATGCAGTGATTGCTATGAAAGCTTTGGTAGCACCACTTGGGTTGAGCGCCCGTGTAACGGAAATTGTATTCTCCCTTGGAGCGTCAATCCCGACCCCGTAACCGAATAATTACATCATACATAAAAATATCCTCACACATTCCGTGTGAGGATATTTTTAGTTGCAGACTACTTTTTATAAGCTTTCCACAGTGGTAAATTGACCGATTTACAAAGCGAACGCAGACAGCGTCCGTTCTTTTTTGCTTTTCCACATTATGCGTTCACATAACCTTTTATTGTCTTGAGCGTATTATACACGCCGTCGACATGACTGCGCTCATAGCCATGGCTGGCATAAACGCCCGAGCCTATGAGCCCATGGCGGATATCATAGCCTGCGTGAAGCGTCGCTTCAACATCGGAACCGTAATGCGGATAAACATCCACGGCATAATCCGCGCCCTCCTTCTTTGCCGCCTCGATAAGCTTGCCTACCACATCATAGCTGTAAGGTCCGCCGCTGTCCTTGGCGCAGATGGAAACCTGCTTTTCCGTGCAGGAGAGTCCGTCTCCCACACAACCCATATCAACACTTATTGCCTCGGTCACGCCTGCCGGAACAGAAGCCGAGCCGCCGTGTCCGACCTCTTCATATACCGTCACATGAACATATATGCGGCGCTCGGGCGTTATCTTATTGTCTGCAAGATATTTTGCAAAGCCGAGCAGAATGCCGACAGAAAGCTTATCATCAAGAAATCTGCTCTTGATATAACCCGAGGCTGTTATTTTCGCTCTCGGATCAAAGCAGACAATATCGCCGACCTCTATGCCGAGTCCTCTCGTCTCATCCGCCGATGAAACATCCTCATCTATCACAACTTCTGTCGTATCGAAATTTCGGCTCGTGCTTCCGTAGCTTCCGTTTACATGAACAGAAGCATTGCAAAGCTGAAGAGTGCCCTCATAGACCTTGCCGCCTCTCGTGTAAATACGCACATTCTCCGTTTCGCCGTTATCCGCGCGCATGCCGCCGAGCGCAGTCAGGCGAAGCCTGCCGTTTCCTTTGATTTCGCAGACCATGCCGCCGAGCGTATCCGTATGCGCTTCAAGAAGAAGTCCCTCGCCGTTCCCGCCGAGGTCGGCAATGACGCCGCCTTTTTCCGTCATGTGCGCCGCAAATCCGAGCGCCTCAAATTCATTCTTTACCCATTTTGCGGCTTTTTCCGTAAAGCCCGATGGGCTGTCTATGCCTATCAGTTCTATCGCTTTTTCCGCGGCAAAATCCGCATATTTTCTTTCAAGCTCCATTTTGTACCTCCGCTGTATTTGATTTCTCCTATATGATATCACATCGGCGACATATAGTCAAGAGCGACATCGCCCCCTACCGCGCAAAATTCAAGTATAACCAATAGAAAAAGAAAAAATATGGTTTAGTCCCGTCAGCGCACCTGCAGAATTCACGCTGCAAAAATCAAACCCGCTTTTTATCAAATTTGCGTTTTTGCATAAAATATGAATATAATGAAAATCTTGCATTTTTGCAAAATTTCATGTTGATTTCGATTATTTTTTATGGTAAAATAAAATAAACATATATTAAATAGGAGGGATGTATATTGAATCCGAAACTCAAAGGTAAAATCGGCGAATCGCTTTCCGCCGTTTTGCCCATCACGGCGATAGTTTTCATACTCTGCGTGACCATAACGCCGATTCCCTCGGCGCTTCTTCTGCTGTTTTTCACAGGTGCTTTCCTGCTGATACTCGGCATGGGATTTTTCACGCTGGGTGCTGATATGGCTATGATGCCGATAGGCGAGCAGGTTGGTGTGCAACTTGCCAAAAGCAAAAGAATCTGGCTTATTGCCGCCTCGTGCTTTGTCATAGGCGCGATAGTCACCATTGCCGAGCCTGACCTGCAGGTTCTCGCGGGACAAATCCCGGGCGTTCCGAATGCAGTGCTCATCTTCTCCGTTGCGGGCGGCGTCGGCATATTTCTCGTGCTCGCCTTTCTGCGCAGTCTTTTCGGCTGGAGCCTCTCGAAAATGCTCATCATATGCTATGCCGTCGTTTTTGCGGCAGCGGCTTTCATTCCGAAAAGCTTTCTTGCCATAGCCTTTGACTCGGGCGGCGTAACAACAGGTCCCATGACAGTGCCTTTCATCATGGCGCTCGGTATAGGTCTGAGCACCATCGGTAAAGACAAAAACAGCGGCGGCGACAGCTTCGGTCTTATCGCGCTCTGCTCGATAGGTCCTATCATCTCCGTGATGATACTCGGTCTTGCTTACGGTTCCGACAGCGGTACATACACCCCTCTTGACATCCCCTCTGTCGAAACCACGCGCGACCTCGCCGCAATATTCGGAGAGCAACTGCCCGAATATGTAAAGGAAGTATTTACGGCAATATTCCCGATAGTCGTATTTTTCGGGATATTCCAGATATTCTTCCTGAAAATGCGCCGCAAACAGCTCGTGAAAATACTCGTCGGGCTTGTTTATACGCTCATCGGACTCACCCTTTTTCTCACAGGCGTCAATGTCGGCTTCATGCCCGTAGGTAACTACCTCGGCAGAGAGCTTGCAAATCTTGATTATAACTGGATAATGGTCCCGCTCGGTATGCTCATAGGTTACTTTATCGTAAAAGCCGAGCCTGCCGTTATTGTGCTCAATAAGCAGGTTGAGGATATCACACAGGGCGCAATCTCGCAGAAAACGATGATGATAGGTCTTTCCGTCGGCATGGCGGCGTCTGTCGGACTTTCCATGCTCCGCGTGATGACAGGCGTTTCCATACTCTGGTTCCTTATCCCCGGATATGCGATAGCGCTCGGGCTCAGCTTCGTAACGCCGAAAATCTTCACCTCGATAGCATTCGACTCGGGCGGCGTTGCGTCCGGTCCCATGACGGCAACATTCCTGCTTCCCTTTGCCATGGGTGCCTGCGAGGCGCTCGGCGGCAATGTTCTGACAGATGCTTTCGGCATAGTTGCCATGGTAGCAATGACACCTCTTATCATCATTCAGATAATAGGCGTGCTTTATAAGGTTAAAACAAGCGGCATCAAGGCTAAACCCGAAATCACTGCCGCAGAGCTTGAAAACGAGGTTATCGACCTCGCTATAGAGGAGGAATAAATATGCAGATGAAATTAGCTGTAGCGATACCGCGCCGCGGATACGGAAATGCCGCGAGCGAGGTCTGCCGCGAATACGGAGCGGCTCTTCCGATGATAGTCCGCGGACACGGAACGGCAAGCTCGGATATCATGGATATGCTCGGACTCGACGAGCCCGAAAAAGATGTGGTGCTCTGCGTGACAGAGGGAAAAACCGCGCCCTTGCTGCTCGAGGGCTTCAATAAGAAGCTGCATTTCGAAAAACCCGGCGCAGGCATAGCGTTTGCTCTGCCGCTCTCGGGCATAAGCCGTGCCGTTTCCGAAATGGTAGGCACGACAAACGATGCAGTCGCAACGGAAAATACGGCGGTCGCAGCCGAAAAGAAAGAGGAGGAAACAAAAATGGAAACAAATGCCGAAATAAAACATTATGAGCTTATAATCGTTGCCACAAGCTCGGGAAATACCGATATTGCCGTAAAGGCGGCAAAAGAAGCGGGCGTCCGCGGAGGCACGGTACTTCGCGCAAGAGAAGCCGAGCTCGGTAAGAAGATATTCGGAATCACGGTTCAGCCCGAGAAGGAAATAGTGTTTATGCTCGTGCGTGCCGAGATGCGTCAGGATGTCATGAAGGCGATATGCGCCGCCGTGCTGAATGAAACGGGCGAGCACGCGCTGACATTTTCGCTCCCCGTATCCGATGTTGTCGGACTTCACAAGGACAACGGCGAAGATAAAGCTGAAAAAGCCGAGGAAAAATAAGCCCGACGCGCGGATTTTCGTTTAAAATAAAACCTCTCGGAGGATGCTATGAAGAAAAACATCAAAGAAATGGCAAAAAACCGCATGGAAGCGGAGCTGAAATCAAAGAGCAAAGCCGTAGTGGCTGTATACATAATACTCCGCGTGCTTGTGATAGCGGCATTTGTGCGCAGCATAATGCTCGGAAATTTCGAAAATGCGTCTATCTGCGTGCTCGTGCTTTTCCTTTTCTTTCTCCCGTCCATCGTGGAGAAGAAAATGCATATTGACCTGCCGGATACACTGGAGATAATAATACTCCTGCATATTTTTGCCGCGGAAATTCTCGGCGAACTTCAGGGATATTTTATCCAGTATGAGCATTGGGATACGATACTGCATACCACATGGGGCTTTCTCTGCGCCGCGCTCGGTTTTGCGCTCGTGGATGTTCTGAACAGAAACTCAAAAATCAAATTCAATCTTTCTCCGGCTTTTGTAGCCGTGGTAGCCTTCTGTTTTTCGATGACCGTCGGCATCTTCTGGGAATTTTTCGAGTTCGGTATGGACAGAATATTTGCAAAGGATATGCAGAAGGATACTATAATAGCAAATATCTATTCCACCATGCTCGACCCGACAAAGCAGAATATCCCTTATCCCGTAACGGGTATTACGGAAACCGTAATAAAATACGGAAACGGAGAACAGCTTATTCTGAACGGATATCTCGATATCGGCATTTATGACACAATGGAGGACCTCTTCGTAAACTTCATCGGTGCATTTGTTTTCAGCATCATCGGCTTCTTATATATAAAGAAGCGCGGCGACGGCAAGATAGCCCGCCAGTTTATACCGACGCTTGCCGAAGACGCTCCGATAAATTCCGCCGTCGGGAGCCATGACAGAGCGGAAGCGGCACAGGAAGCCATGCCGGCGGAAAGTGCGGAGAGCGCTGAAGCAAAGCCCGCAAAAAGCGTAAGTAAAGAAAAATAATCGAAACGGATAGGAAATTATGGATTACTTATACCTGATACTGGTGCTTCCCGCAGTGATATTTTCACTCTGGGCAAGTATTCGCGTAAACACAACATTCAAAAAATATTCGAAAATACGCTCCATGCGCGGCATCACAGGTGCCGAAGCGGCGCGCCGCGTGCTTGATGCAAACGGACTGCAGCACATTCGCATAGAGCAGATCCCCGGCAATCTGACCGACCATTATGACCCGAGAAGCGATGTGATACGCCTTTCGGAGAGCGTATACGGAAATACCTCCGTCGCCGCTATCGGCGTTGCCTGCCATGAAGCGGGACATGCGGTTCAGCATGCGGCAAATTATGCGCCGGTGAAAATTCGCGCGGCAATAATCCCCGTCACAAATATCGGTTCGCGTCTTGCAATTCCGCTGATAATACTCGGCATTTTGCTTAATTCGCTCGCGTCTGCGCCCGAATTTCTGGTGATAGCATATATCGGCGTTGCCTGCTACGGGCTTTGCACGCTCTTTCAGCTTGTCACTCTGCCTACGGAATTTGACGCAAGCAGGCGTGCGCTCCGGTGCATCGAGAATTACGGCATACTCGGCTCAGAAGAAATAGGCGGAGCGAGAAGAGTGCTCACCGCCGCCGCGATGACTTATGTTGCGGCGCTCGCCG
>CAJKRH010000045.1 GCA_905202255.1 uncultured Ruminococcus sp. | reverse complement strand
TTTTCTTTTGCATATGCAGGCGCAAAAGAAAAAGCTATCAAAAAGAAAACGCCGATATGAGATTTCGCGCTCTGCGGAGCGCGACAAAGGTTACGCACCTTTGATGGCGCCGCCTTTTGAAAAAGGCGGGCGAAAACTTATTGTGGGTGTGCAAAAACTTATTGAGGACAAAAGCTTCAATTTTGGCGCGAAATTTCACAACATTGAGTAAAATCGCATGCAAAAAGGCAGGGGAGCCCCTGCCTTTTACTGTTATTCCCTATTATTCGTCGATTTCCGGCGCGAGATAATTTACCTCTCCCGAGAAAAGTCCGAGCATTCCGCGATAGATAAATTCCGCATTTTCATCAAAATGATATTTTAGTCTTTCCGCCTGCCGCCGTGTTTCAAAAACAAACGATGTTTCCATATATGCGCAGGTGGAATCGGCTATTTTGCAGACGAGGCGATAGCGCCCGTCTCCTGTTTCCTCTATATAAGAAGAGGGCTTGCTGCCTCTGCGTTTGAAGCTGAGCAACTGCACCGCACTGCGAAAGCTTTTTTCTCTTATCTGCGGCAAAAGTGTACTCTGGAGCGTGCGTGCGGCGATAATTCCCTCATGCGTGATATTGTAAAGTTCACTTCTGCCGAAATGTATCTTATCGACAGCACCTGCGTCTATGAGTTCACACAGACAGTCCATGAAGTCAAACTGATTTACAAATTCATCTTCCATTATTATGTCATTGAGTGTGATGATATCTATCGGCTTGCCTATATTCATGAGAAGATAAAGTATAAAAATTTTAACATCGGTTTTTTCTTTGAGCTGTAATGCCATTTTTACACACCTCCCTCGGTATGCTTTTATTCTATCACAAAACCGATGAAAAGTACATAGCCGCGCGGAAAAATTTATATATATTTCATTTTTCTCTTGAAAGCGGCGGCGGATTATGGTACAATCACTATGTTAAAATATATTTTGAAAGGTAATTCCGATATGAATAATCTTCATCTTATCTGTAATGCACATATCGACCCCGTATGGCTCTGGGAAATAGAGGAGGGCATAGCCGAGACGCTTTCCACTTTCCGTGTCGCCGCGGATTTCTGCGATGATTATGACGGGTTTATTTTCTGCCATAATGAAGCCATGCTTTATGAATGGGTAGAGGAAAACGACCCGCATCTTTTCTCACGCATACAGAAGCTTGTACGCGAGGGCAAATGGCATATCATGGGCGGCTGGTATCTCCAGCCCGATTGCAATCTCCCCTCGGGCGAGAGCTTTGTGCGCCAGATTCTCGCGGGAAAATATTATTTCCTTGATAAATTCGGCGTAGAGCCGAAAACGGCAATAAATTTTGATGCCTTCGGTCATACGCGCGGGCTTGTCGAAATAATGAAAAAGGCAGGCTATGATTCATATATCTTCTGCCGTCCCGAACCCGATATGATAGATCTGCCCGCCGAGGATTTTGAATGGGTCGGCTTCTCCGGCTCCAAAATTGCATGCCACCGCGCTTATAATTCATATGAATCGCACCGCGGCGAGGCTGACGAAAAGATAAAGGGCTGGATGGAAAAGAACCGCGGTAAATCCGTCGGTATGGTACTCTGGGGTATAGGAAATCACGGCGGCGGTCCCTCCCGTATCGACTATGAAAAGATAGCCGGACTTGCCGAAAAGGAAAAGGAATTCCGGATCATTCATTCCACGCCCGAGGCATATTTTGCGGAGCTTGCCGAAAAGGAGCCGAGCCTGCCTGAATATTCGGGACTGATGAATCCGCGCTATACAGGCTGTTATACGACGCAGATGCGTATCAAAACGATACACAGAAAGCTTGAAAACGAGCTTTATATGACAGAAAAAATGGCTGCACACGCCTTCATGGCAGGTGTGATGGATTATCCCGCAGAGAAGATAAAGGTCGCTACAAAAGACCTCATGCTCATAGAGTTTCATGATATTCTCCCCGGCTCCGCCATTGCCGCCGTAGAGGAATATTCGCTCGGTGTTGCGGGGCACGGACTCAAAGAGCTGCGCGATATCAAGATTCGTGCGTTCCTCGCGCTCTGCTCCGACAAGAAAAAGGCGGCAGACGGTGAAATTCCCGTTTTCGTCTACAATCCGCATGCTTTTGAGGTAAGAGAGACGGTTCAGGTGGAATATCAGCTTCCCGACCAGAATAAAAACCCCGCGCTCTATGCTCTCCCTCATGTTTATGAAAACGGCGTCGAGATTCCTTCTCAGCGCGAGCATGAGTCTTCAAACTTCAATGTGGACTGGCGTATCCGCAGTGTTTTTGACGCTACTCTTGCTCCCGGTCAGATGAAGCGCTTTGATATAAAGATTGAGCTTATCCCTACGCCTGCCGCACTCACTCAGCCCGAGGGAGATACATTTACCTTTGACAACGGCGAGATGCGCGTTGTGATAAATATGAATACAGGTCTTATCGACAGCTACACGGCAAACGGCATAACGGGACTTCTTACGGAGTCGCTCAAGCCCCTTGCGATCAAGGATGATGAAAACTCATGGGCACATAAGGAAAAGGCTTTCCGCGAGATAAAGGGCGAATTTGCACTCATGGATGCAAAGGAAGCAGCCGATTTTTCGGGTATCATCAATGGGGAAACGCCGCGTGCCGTCCGCCTCATCGAGGACGGTGCCGTACGCACGATAATCGAAGCACTCTATAAATATCACGATTCATTCATCTGCCGCAGATATATCCTGCCCAAGCACGGCACGGCGATAACGATAAATGACAAGGTTTACTGGAATGAGAAGATGACGATGCTCAAGCTTTCGCTGAAAACCGAGAAATACGATACATTCATCGGTCAGCAGGCATACGGCAGTGAAAAACTCCTCACAAACGGAAACGAAATGGTCAGCCAGAAATGGAATATCCTCTCAAACGGGGAAAATGCGCTTTCCGTTATCAATTCCTCGACCTATGGCTCGGATTATCTCGATGGCGAATACCGCATCACAATGCTCCGCAGTCCCGGCTATTCCGCGGGCAAGAGCGATTTCTCCGTGCGCAAGCCGTATATCATGGAGCAGGACAGATTTTCGCCTTTCATAGATCAGGGCGAGCATGATTATACATTCGTTATCTGCGCCGGCGAAAAGGCGGAGCGCTATGCAAAGGCAGAGCGCGAAGCGATGGCTCTTGCCGAGAAGCCGATGGCTCTCTCGTTCTTCCCGATAGGCTGCGAAAAGGAAAAGGAAGATACTATCCCCGCATTTGCAAGGCTTTCCGATGATGTTATTACGCTTGCCGTATTCAAAAAGGCAGAGAAGAGCGACGATTCCGTTATCCGCCTCTTCAATCCGACGGCGGAAGCCCGCAAAACAGTGCTGACGCTTCCCGCGATAGGCTTTGAAAAGGAATTTACCCTCGGCGCATATGAATTCAAGACGGTGAAAATAAATCTCGCGACAAAAACAGTCGTCGAAACAGACCTTACGGAGAGATAATTTATGCTGAAGCTGTATAAGGGCGTTTTTGCCGCATATATGATAACGGTTATTGCGGGGCTTATTGCGCTATGTGTCGTTTTCCGCGGAACAAACCCCGCTTCAAGTGTGCTCCTGATATTTTTGGTTTTTGTCTGGATTTTTGTCTGCGCCGCGGTTTTTACCGCGATAGCAAATACAAAATTCGGCAAAATACGCGTGCTTTTCAGGCATTGCCGGATAAACGAGAGCCTTGCGAAATACAGCGCGCTTTATGCGAAATGCAAGGATTACAGCTATAATGCCATTCTTATCGCTTATTATATCTGCTCGTGCTGTCTGGCGCTCGGAAAGCCCGATGAAGCGCAGAAATATCTCGATAAATATGACCTCACATTCCTGCCTGCGTCAAAGTCGGCGCTCCGCTCGCTCTGGAACAGCGCAAAAACAGAACTTTGCCTTCAGAGAGGCGACCTCGACGGTGCGGAAAAAGCTCTCGCCGAGCAGGAAAAGGCACTGCTCCTCGGCACATTCGGCTCCTCTCTGCGGCTCGCATATATGCGCGAGCTGGATATGGGCAAGCATTATCTGGCGCTCGCACGCGGAGAAGATGGCGCAACAGAATATTTCGAGCATGAGCTGACAGTTCCGATAAAGGATAAGTCACAGGAATCGCCACTGCGCGATGTGAAAATAAAGTATTCGCTCGCCGTAGCCTATGAAAAGCTGGGCGAGACGGAAAAAGCCCGCGAATACTTTGATTTCGCGGCAAAAAACGGCGGAGATACATACTTTGCCGCCGCGGCAAAAGAAAAACTGAAATAAAAGAAGAGCCGAGGCATCGCCTCGGCTCTTTTTATGTGTCAGTGTGTCACGCGGAAATATGTCGTGAATGTTTCCCCGCCGCCGCTTATCACTATTCTGTATTCGCCCTCTTTTGTGCGCGCGCCGACTTTCCATGTCCATGATACCATGCCGCCGCCATCGGAGATTTTGGCTTCCAGTCCCTTTGCGGTGCTCGCCGCAGAGGAATAAAAGACGGAAATTTTATATTCCGTATCCGGCTTTCCTTTTATGCGGACGGTCGCTTTGGCATTTATTTTTATCGGCGTTGTCAGATAGTCGAGCGAAATGCCTGTCGGCTCGCGGGATTCAACGGTGCCTGCACTTTCTGATGCAGTAGTCTCGGGCGAGGCAGTCTCGGATGAAGTGGCTTTGCCTATATCTGCCGCGACCGTTTCGGATGTGGCTTCGGTTGTCGCAGTATTGGCGGTCTCTTCTGCTGTTCCTGTCATGGTTGTCTCCAAGGTCGGCTCTGCCGACACCGACGACTTTGCCGTCGTGCCGCCCTGTATATCGATTTTATCGCCGCAGGAGACAAGCGCGGCGGAGCAGAGAAGCAACGCCAGCGCGATGACGAGTGATAAGAATTTTTTCATCGGGATTTCCTCCGCATCTCATTTGCTTCTTAGATAAAGTATACATTGCTTCGCGGAAAAAGTCAACACCGAGGGAAAAAGCAAAAAGCACTTCGTTCGAAGTGCTTCTTCTTTGGTGATCCATCGGAGAGTCGAACTCCGGACACCATGATTAAAAGTCATGTGCTCTACCTTCTGAGCTAATGGATCATATTCTTTTTCGTGCCTAAATATTATACCACAAAATTCACATTTGTCAATACATTTGCGCGTAAAAAGCGTCACATTTTTTATTTTGTACCGTTTTTTGAAATATTATCCTTATTTTTTCCCTGTTTTTATTGATAAATCGGAGAAAAGGTAGTATAATTATATAAATAAAATCGGAAAATTTTTTCCGACAGGGGGAGAACATGAAAAATATCCGCGAGATAAAATCGGGAAACGACACCATTATTATCAAAGAGGTGGAGTCGAGAGGCGACCTGCGCCGCTTCATCCGCTTTCCTGACAGACTCTACAAGGGCAACAGCAGTTATTGCCCGAGTCTCATGCTCGATGAAGAGGAAAATCTGAGATGGGATAAAAATCCCGCCTTTGAATATTGCGAGGCGCGATATTTCATGGCATATAAAAACGGCGAGCCGGCGGGCAGAGTTGCGGCGATACTCAACAAGCGCTTCAATGAGGTCTGGGGGCAGAAATGCATGCGCTTTTCCAGATATGATGTCATAGACGACCCGGAGGTTTCCCGCGCGCTGCTTGCCGAGGTGGAAAACTGGGCAAGGGAACGCGGCATGGACAATGTTCAGGGACCGATGGGCTTCTGCGACCTTGACCATCAGGGGCTGCTTATCGACGGGTTTGACGAAAGAGGACTTTTCATCACTACATATAATCATAAATATTATGCCGACCATCTCGATGCACTCGGCTACGGCAAGCGTGTAGACTGGGTGGAGCGCGAGGTAAAGGTGCCTGATGAACTCGACCCGAGAATAGAGCGCATAGCGGAATATTCGCTCCGCCGCGATGGGCTTCGCGTAGTCGAAATGAAAAAGACAAAAGAGGTCGTACCTTATGTCGCAGGGATATTCGACCTGCTTTTTGATGCATACAAGCACCTCTATGGCGTTATACCTCTTACGGAGAAGCAGGTGCAGCTATATAAAAATCAGTTTATCTCCATGGTCAAGCCCGATTTTCTGCTTGTTGTCGTGGATAAAAACGATAAGCCGATATGCTTCGGTGTTATAATGCCGAGTATGCTTGAGGCTGTGCAAAAAGCGAAGGGAAGGCTTTTTCCCTTCGGCTGGATACCTATGCTTCATTATTTCACGCAGAAGAAATTCGATGTGCTTGAAATGATGCTCATCGGCACGGCACCCGAATATATGGGCAAGGCTGTGAATGCAAATCTTATCACGCATATGTTCCGCGGAGCGAAGAAATACGGCGTAAAATATGCCGAGACAGGACCTATGCTCGAGGATAACTATCAGATTCATTCCATGTGGGAAAAGAATTTCGAGTCGCGCTGTCATAAGCGCCGCCGTTGCTATATAAAGAAGCTCTCGGAGGAAGAATGAAATATCTTTTCACAGCACTCGGCGTGCTTTTTCTGCTCGCGGCGATATATATGGCGACAGCTTATTTCTGCTTTCGCAAAGCGGCGCGAAGAGGAAAGGAAGCGAATATCGACAAATTTCTTGCCGCCAAGCAGTTTGACGGCTATCGTGAGGAGCTGAGCGCGGCAATAGCCTATGTGCGCTTGCTTCCGTATGAGGATGTATATATCACATCATGCGACGGCTTGCGGCTCCATGCCAAGGTTTTCCGAGCCGAAAACGAGCGGGCGGCTGTTCTGCTCTTTCACGGCTATCGCTCGGACTACGGATATTTTGATTTCGGTGCGGTAATAAGAAAATATCTCGAAAAAGGAATAAGCCTGCTCCTTGTCGACCAGCGTTCGCACGGAAAAAGCGAGGGCAAATATATCGGCTTCGGCATAAAGGAGCGCGGCGACTGCCTGCTCTGGGCGGCAGAGGCAACACGCATTTTCGCGGGTCTGCCGCTTGTGCTCGAGGGGCTTTCAATGGGCGCGACCACCGTGCTGATGGCTTCGGGTGACGATCTGCCGCCGGAGGTAAAGGGAATAATCGCCGACTGCGGCTTTACCTCACCGAAAGCGATACTTTCCGAGGTTATCCGCGCGGATTATCATCTGCCGCCGTGGCTCATACTGCCCGCGATGAATTTGTGGTTCCGCACGCTCGCGCATTATGATATAGGAGAATATTCCACCACCGGGGCACTTGCAAAATGCCGCCTGCCCGTTCTTTTCATCCACGGTACGGGGGATGATTTTGTCCCATACCGCATGGGAGAGGAAAATGCCGCGGCATTTCGCGGAGACGGGACATTTATTTCCGTTTCGGGAGCGGGGCATGGCATGAGCTACCTTGTAAACAGAGAAAAATGCGAAAAGGCACTGGACGCTTTTCTTGCGAAAACGCTTGGAGTCTGAAAAAATACAGGAGAAAGAAAAATATATGAGAATAGTAATAAAAGTAGGAACATCGACGCTTGCCTACAGCACGGGTTTGCTGAATATACGCCGCGTAGAGGAGCTTTGCCGCGCGATGAGCGACCTGAAAAACGCGGGAAACGAGGTCATACTCATTTCTTCGGGTGCCATCGGAATGGGAGTCGGCAAGCTGGGGCTGAAAAAACGCCCGACAGACATTCCCACAAAGCAGGCGGCGGCAGCCGTCGGTCAGTGCGAGCTGATGTATACCTATGACAAGCTTTTCGGCGAATACAATCACACGGTGGCGCAGATACTGCTGACAAAAGAGGATGTGGAGAACGAAACGCGCCGCGAAAACTTCAAAAACACCATGTTCCGCCTGCTTGAGCTGGATGCGCTCCCCGTAATAAACGAGAACGACACCGTTGCCACAGACGAAATCGTGATAGGCGATAACGATACGCTCGGCGCGATAGTGGCGGCAAATGTCGATGCCGACCTGCTCGTTCTGCTCTCGGATATCGACGGGCTCTATACGAGCGACCCGAGAAAAAATCCCGATGCGAAGCTTATCCCCGTCATAGAGGAGCTGACTCCCGAGGTCATGGCTCTGGGCGACGGCAAGGGCTCCGAGCTGGGCACGGGCGGCATGAAAACCAAGCTCCACGCCGCCGAGATAGCGACGGGCGCGGGCATAGATATGATAATCGCAAACGGCGCAAACCCTGCCGCGCTCTACAATATAGCGGACGGCAAGGCGCTCGGCACGCGTTTTCTGGGAAAGAGGAAATAAATTTATGACAACGGCTGAAATACTGAAAAATGCCAATGCGGCAAAGGCGGCGCTTGCCGCGCTTTCCGCAGAGGAGAAGAATAAGGCACTCCTTGCCATGGCGGACGCGCTGATTGAGGATAAAGACGCTATTCTTGCGGCAAACGCCTCCGATATGGAAAAGGCGGAGGCAGAGGGGCGCTTTTCCCGCGTGATGCTCGACAGACTGTCGCTGAACGAAGCGCGAATCGCCGCAATGGCGGAGGGCATACGCGCCGTCGCCGCACTGGAAGACCCCGTCGGCGTGCTTCTCTCACATACAGTGCGTCCGAACGGACTTGAAATAGACAAGGTTTCCGTTCCGCTCGGCGTCATCGCGATAATCTATGAGAGCCGCCCGAATGTCACCTCCGATGCCGCGGCGCTCTGCCTCAAGAGCGGCAATGTCTGCATTCTGCGCGGCGGCAAGGAAGCGTATGCTTCATCCCATGCCATAGCCTCGGCTATGCGCCGCGGACTTGCCGATTGCGCTCTCCCGATGGATTTTGTAAATATCATCGACGATACGGGCAGGGGAAGCGCCGAGGAGCTGATGCTCGCGCGCGGCTATGTCGATCTGCTTATCCCGCGCGGCGGCGCAGGACTTATCCGCGCCTGCGTGGAGAAGGCGATAGTCCCCTGCATAGAAACAGGGACAGGCATATGCCATATTTATGTTGATAAAAGCGCCGATTTCGATAAGGCGCTGAAGATAATCGAAAATGCAAAGACAAGCCGCCCCTCCGTATGCAATGCGGCGGAGGTCTGCCTTGTGCATAGGGATATAGCGGCGCAGTTTCTGCCGGAGCTGAAAAAGGTGCTTGTCGATAAGCGCAGGGAAGGGGGACTTGTGCCCGTGGAGTTGCGGCTTGATTCCCGCGCCGCCGCAATAATTGACGGCACGCCTGCCGGCGAGCGCGATTTTGATACGGAATTTCTCGATTATATCATGGCTGTCGGCATTGTCGACAATGTGCGCGCCGCGACGGAGCATATAGCGTCCCATTCCACAGCGCACAGCGAAGCAATAGTAGCCGAGGATAAGGCGGCGCAGGAAACCTTTGCCTCCCTTGTCGACAGCGCGGCGGTATATATCAATGCGTCCACGCGCTTTACCGACGGCGGCGAGTTCGGGCTTGGCTGTGAGATGGGCATCTCCACGCAGAAGCTTCACGCGAGAGGTCCTATGGGGCTTCGCGAGCTGACTTCATATAAGTATATAATCAGAGGCAACGGAAATATCCGCTGAATTCAAAAAGGAGACTGAAATGAAATATAAATTTGGTTTCATCGGTACAGGGAATATGGGCGGCGCGCTTGCCCGCGCCATCGCGGAAAAGACGGAGCCGGAGGAAATGCTCCTCGCAAACAGAACGGAGGAAAAGGCTCGGATTCTGGCAGAGGAGCTGGGTTGCGATTACGGTACGAACGCCGATGCGGCAGGCAAATGCAGATATATTTTTCTCGGAGTGAAGCCGCAGGGTATGGCGGCACTCGCCGAGGATATTTCGCCTGTGCTTGCCGCGCGCGGGGATAGATTTATTCTTGTTACCATGGCGGCAGGGCTCTCTACGGAGAAGATTTCCGCGCTTTTCGGCGGGAATATCCCCGTCATCCGCATCATGCCGAATACACCCGTCGCGATAGGCGAGGGTATGATTCTCTGTACGGCAAATCCGCTCGTTACAAAGGCAGAGCTTGCCGAATTTACCGATGCGCTTGAATACGCGGGCATCTGCGATATGATTCCCGAGGAAAAGATAGATGCGGCGAGCGTCATATCCGGTTGCGGACCGGCATTCATGTTCATGTTTGTCAGCGCATTTGAGGAGGCTGGCAAGGCACTCGGGCTTGACGGCGAAAAGGCGCGGCTCTATGCGGAGCAGACCATGCTCGGCGCGGCGGGATTGGCGCTTTCTTCAAAGGAGGCACCCGAGGAGCTGAAAATAAAGGTCTGCAGTCCCGGCGGGACAACGATAGAAGGCGTTCACAGCTTTGAGCAAAATGAGCTTTCGCGCATTGTGCTTGAGGCGGCGCAGGCTTCATACAGGCGCACGCTCGAGCTTGCGGGAAAATGAATAAAAAGGGAACTTCCACGAAAAATGCAAGGCTGCATTTTGGGCGGTTTCCTTCTTTTTTTGAAGGCACGGTATAAATGTCTGTATAAATTTACATTCTAATATCAATATCAAATTAAAAACTATTGAAAAATTCATGATTTTATGATATGATGTAAATTAAGAAAGTATACACAAAAAGGACGGTGCTTTTCACTATGGAAAAGAAAACACGAAGCGGATTTTTCCGTTATGTTACGATATGGTCGCTTGTATTTTTTGCGCTCGGTGCAGTGGCTTTTGCCATTGAACTTATCGCAAAAAAGAGCGTGGCGCTTTCCGATTTCATAAACGATACCTCGGGCGTCGCCATCCGTGCGATGCTCGCCGTGCCGACGAGCATCATCCCGTTTTCCCTCGCGGAATTTCTCATCATCGCTTCGCCGCTTCTCGTGGCATTGATTATATTTCTCATCGTGCGCGCCGCGAGAAAATCCTCGGCTCAGGCGATACGCTTTGCCGTTGGTTTTGTTTCCTGCGCCGCGCTTATATATGCCGTTTTCATTTTCGGCTACGGTACGGGCTATTACGGCACGACGATAGATAAAAAAATGGAACTGGATAAAAAAGAGGTTTCCGCCGAGGAGCTTTACGAGACAGGCAGAAAGCTTGTCATCGGCGCGAAAAAAGAACTGGAAAATATCGATTTCGCACGCGACGGCGGCTCCTATATGCCGTACACATATTTTGAAATGAATAAAAAGCTCAATGCCGCGTACAAGACCACCTGCGGGAAATATCCGTTTCTGCATAAGCTCTATACGAATACAAAGCCCGTCATGCTCAGCGAGAAAATGACATATACGCATCTCTCGGGCGTTTACTGCTTCTTCACGGGCGAGGCGAATGTAAATACAAATTATCCCGATTATATCGTCGCCACCTCGGCGGCGCACGAAATGGCGCATCAGCGCGGAATTGCCCGCGAGGATGAAGCGAACTTCGCGGCGTTTCTCGTCTGCATCAACAGCGATGACCCCTATCTGCGCTACAGCGGATATGTAGATGTTCTGCTCTCGGTGCTGAACAGTCTCGCTTCCGCGGACAAGACCCTCCATGCACAGCTCTGGGCGATGGTGCCGCAGGAGATTCGCTCGGAATACGCGGCATACAGCGCGTTTTTCGAGAAATATCGCGAAAATAAGGTCGCCGATGCAACAGAAAAGATAAACAACACATATATTGAGGACCACGGTCAGCCCGCTGGAACAAAAAGCTATGGACTCGTGGTAGACCTGACCGTCGCTTACTATAAGGCAGAGGCGGCAAAGGCGGCAGAGTAAAAATTGCAAAGTGATTGCCGCACGGCAATCACCGCGGAGACGAAAGGAGAGGTAACGCATGGCAGAGAAAAAGCCGATAAAAAGAATACTTTCGGCATTGCTTCTTTCGGCAGTGTTGTGCACCTGCCTTTTTGCCGTGGGCGACAGCGCACCGAAATCGCTGAATTTCGCCATCGTTGCCGACAGCACCGCGATAAAGGGATGTGCCGCCGGCACCTCAGTGCTCGACAGCTACTTTGCCATGGCGAGAAAATACAGCGTGCGCCCCGTCGTTTTTATCAAGGCGGACGGACTGGAATATGATTCCGACCTTGTCTTTGCGCTTTCCAAACTGAAAGTGCAGGGCTATGAGATATATCCTGCCGCGGAAAATCCCGAGGCGGCATATAAATTCCGCGATTTTATGCGCCATGTGGCAAAGCATGGCGTGCCGTTTGTGCTCACGGCAAATGCGGATGCGGAATTTGAAAATTTCGAGAAGATACATTGCAAAACAACTGCCCGCTTCTATGAGGAGCTTGTTTCGTCCGTGTATTCGGGCGAAAACGGCTGTACGGCATTGCTTCTTTCACAGGAGAGCCTCTATGCGGCGGAGCTGATGCTCACTAACAGTAAGGCGAGCGGCACCGTGCCAGCCGATATATACGCGCTCGCGAAGCTGAGCGCGCAGGAGTGAGCGCACGCCATTATTAAAGTTTTCGCCCGCCTTTTGGGGAAGGCGGCGCGGTCGAGGACGCGGAGTCCTCGTCGCGCTCCGCAGAGCGCGAAAGCTTGTATGGCACTTCTTTTTGATAGCTTTTTCTTTTGCGCCTGCTCACGCGAAGAAAAAGCGGATGAAGAATTTGATTTTCATTTTGTCTGTTGGCGAAATTTGGGCTTTGGATAGTAGAAGATACTTGAAGAAAGTTTTCTTTTAGAGTTCTTTTCGCTTGTCCGAAAAGAACGACAAAAAGAGGAACGCTTTCCTCTTTTAACACCTTCCGTCGCCTCGCGGCGACCGGTGCGAACATAGCGAGCGAACCGTCCCGCCATAGCATAGCCACGGCTACAGGTTCGAAACGCTCAAGCGCCGACTCGGATTCACTGCTGTGCCATGTCGGGCTATGGCAAACCTCGCGGTTCAGATTTGGGTGCGTGTCTGGGTGCGAACATAGCGAGATAGGGTTTGTTTCGGCAATATACTGTAGTAACACCTCATCCGTCGCGGTAAACCGCGCCACCTTCTCCCGCTGG
>CAJKRH010000044.1 GCA_905202255.1 uncultured Ruminococcus sp. | reverse complement strand
CACCACAAAAAAGCACTTCGAAAGAAGTGCTTTTTTGCTTTATCAGCGATAATTTTTGACCGCTATACTGCACAAAACGACAGAAATTTGAAAAAAACGACAAAAAATTGCAGAAAAAATCTTGACAAAACAGTAGAGAGAATATAAAATGGTTCACGAAAAAAGGAAAGAACCGGAGGCGAATGTATTGAATACAAAATATAATGAAAAAGCAGGCAAAAAGGAGCTGCATTTTTCGCTTAAAAGGGTAATTGTAAGATTTTTCGGATTTGCACTTTCTCTTGCGATGATGCTGTCATGCTCTTCTGCGGGGCGTGTTTTCGCGGCAGGGGAGAACGCTGCTATAGGCGATAACGCATATGCGAAAATAGGCGAGGCAATCGCCGCCGCAGGAGAAAACAATACTGTGAAGCTCCTGCCGAAAGCCGACGGAAGCCCTTTCCGTGGTTGCTATACCGTTTCGGGGAAGAATAATATCACAATAGACCTTAACGGAGCCGAGATTGAGTACAGCGGTACGAATGATTGCCTGTTGAAAATAGAAAATTCCTCGGTCACGATAAAAAACGGGACACTGAATATGCGAAGTACCGGAAGTACCGGAAGAGCGGTGAATGCGGTGACAATATCAGGCGGTTCGAATGTGACCTTTGAAGATGTAAAAATCAAATCTGTTGACAGAGGAATATTTGTGGATGGCACGGGGAGTGCATATATAAAGGTAAACTCCGATACTGTGATAGATTCCAAAAATCAGAGCTTTTACTTTGGCTCGGAAGATACTTCCGGGAATGTCACACTCGATATTTTCGGCAAGATAAATTCGGAAGCAACAGCTATATACAGCAACTCGAAAGGCAAAGTGAAAATAAATCTCCACAGCGGAAGCGAGATAAAGGCTTCGGCTACGGGAATATGGAACAAAGAATCCGGATTTTCGCTTGAGATGGACGGAGGACTTATCTCGGGTTGGACAGGCATTTACAGTGCGGGTGGCAAGCTGACAATCCGAGGTGGGCATATAGAAGCTACAGGCGATGCAGCAGAGGCACCGAATACAGGTTGTGCCGTTTCTTCGAAGGGAGCTTCGCTTAAGATAATCGGCGGTGAGTTTTATGCTTCCGATATTAGTGCCGGTGCTGTCGGCGGAGAGTACTTGAATATCAGTGTAGTCGGCGGTTCGTTCTTTCCCGAAGTGCCGACTAAGGGAATAGTAAAAGGTGCTGTTTTCACCGATGAGATAATCAACGGAACGACATATAAGGTCATATCCTGTGCCACCGATGGAGGAACATACAAGATAGCAAACCCCGCCGTACAGATAGCGATGCTCGAGCCTTGGGGAGTGAGAGTCAGTGCCGCTGTGACAAAGGATGGTGCGGCGATATCTCCTGCCGATTATGCTACGGAAAACATCAGATGCGGCGTATGGTTTGCCATAGGTGATGAAAAATATACCTCTGTCGAAGAGATAAAGAACGCTGTCGGTTCGCAATACATCTCGGGAAAAGCCGATACGGATGGTTTCCTCTGCGACTATCGCGGGATATATATCTATGATTTCGGCAAGTACATCAGCATGACGATAGAACTTGACACCGGAGATGATAAGCTTTATTCAAAGACGATATCGTATTCGATGCTTGAGCTTATCGAGCTGCGTCTTGGTGCGGACGATTGTCTCGGCGCGGAGAAAGACCTGCTGAAATATATGGTTGATTACTATGGCTATGTCGATGCATATAGTAAAGGAAATTGAAAAGAATAAGGACAGCCGCCCTGCTCATCCGAGCAGGGCGGCTGTGCGTTTTATACAGATGTCTTAAAGTCACTCTTCGTATTCAATGCCGTGTTCATCGCAGAATTTGCGGGCGGTCTCATGCCAGTATTCATTTTTGAACTCATAAAACTTTCTGCCCTCTCCATATTCGTAGTCATCTTCAACATAAATATCAAAAAGCCTTTTAAATTCATCGGAAAATTTCGGTACGCTTTCGAGTTTTGTTTTGACAAATTCATTTGTAATTTCAGGCAGAAATGCTTCGACCACGCTATCATAAAACGATGGCGCAATCCACTCTATGCTTCTGCCTTTTATATTTTGCGGAAAATCATCCCATTCACTGTCTATAGACAAATGAGGACTGTCCGGCAGATAAACAATTCTTTCAATGTGCAGGTTGCTCATGCCATCTTTAAAGTATGAAATTTCTACATAAAATTTGTAAGCCTCACTGCTTATGTCAACATACAGCCTTCCGGAACGAAAAAAAGCATAGCGCATGGCATTTACCAAATCATCAAGCTTCATGACCATATCAACCTCCGAATTACATCATATACTTCCTATAATATTCGCATCAGGGATTATACACGGCATATTTACATACAACTGTAATCTTGTCACCCGAAACAAAGTCTATCTCCGCTTCAATGAAATCATTATCGTTATACAGTCTGCATAAGCGCTCATTGCTGTTTTCACTTTCAAATTTCTTTTTTAACTTCGGAATGAGCTCGCATTCATCATCTGACAAAAAGCAGATGCAGTCCATGATTCCTTGGCGCATACCCCAAAAGTTGCAGGCTGTCATTTCAAGTCCTATAACTTCATAAAAACTTATTTCGCTCGGGATATATTTCATAGCTTCGAAGAGATATTGCTGAAAAGAAATTTTCAATACAGACGATTCTTCTTCATATATGAAATTCTCAAATATCGAATCATGTACGGATAAGTCGGCGTTTGCTTTATCTTTGTTTGAATTGTTTATTATCATAATGTTCCTCCGGAATAAGCGCTTTTTGCGCTGTCAGAATGTCAGCGTGAAGTTCCAGTCGAACTGCTTTTCCTTAAAGCGGTATTTCTCCATCGGGTGAGGACCGCAGCTGTTGCTTCCGATGCCATCGACCTTATAGTTTATCAGCAGGACGGTTTCGGGGAGAGCTTTCAGCAGGTGACGGTGCGTCGCGGCTTCAAGGTCGCCCATGGTATAGTGCAGAGCGGAAAATTCAAAATCGCCGTATACGCTTATTTTATCATCGCCGCGTGAGAGGTGCGCTTCCGTTGCACCGTAGTGATTTCCGCATTCCTGCGGGCGGATATGCGGCTCGTATTGCTCGGAAACGGTGCTTTTCCAATATCCGAGGCGCGCATGATTATGCAGGTCGATATAGCTCTCTTCGGGTCCGTAGGCGAAATACTCCAGCTCCTCAAAGCCCTCGCGGAGAATCAGCTCGAGAGCAAATCTCGGCAGGCGGCTGTCCTCCTGTATATATTCCGGCTCTGCCGCCGAGATGTTTACCCTGATGCCGCCGCCGAATGTGTATTTTGCCGTCATGCCGAAGAGCGGCGTTCTCGACGGTGCGCCGAAGGAACCGCGGAAGATTATCTCGGGTGCGCCCTCTTCGTTTATCTCGCAGGAGTAAACATCAAAGTCTGACGCGCGCAGGTGCATATTTTCCCAGCGGCGTTTTACATTCATGTGGTTATCCGTCATTGCCATCCATGCGGTATAGCGCGCGGGAGCGGCAAGATATTCGCATCCGTTTTTCTTTATCGAGGTGGGAATGCCGAGCGCTTTATCAAATGTATATGTCATCTCGCCGTCGGCTATCGTGATGAAACGCGCGCCGTTTTCGGCGATATGCGCTTCTCCCGCTACCGCTTCGGTTTTTTCCTTTGCAAAGGGAAGTACAACCTGCTCGTGGGCAAGCTCATCGCCTGCCTTTGCCCAAGGCGTATCCACACTGTAACGGAATATAAATTCGACTGTCGCGGGATAGTTGCCGCCGCAGGGAAGCGAATCTATATGAACGGTCTGCGTGCCTTTTGCCGCGACATTCAGCGGGAGACTGCCGCTTTGCAGTGTAGCTTTGCCGCAGAAAACGGTGTATTCGAGCGTGCATATCTTTTCGAGTGGGAGGAAATCAAGCGTATTCGTTATCTCGAAATCGCCGTCGCCGAGATACCTCACTCTTGCGGGAGTCATGGCTTTTTTCATGGTTTTCATAGCGGTGTGCGGCGTTCTGTCGGGATAATTCAGCCCATCCACGCAGAAGTTGCCGTCATGCGGATATTCGCCGTGGTCGCCGCCGTAGAGATAGTAGGGCTTGCCTTCCTCATCGTGACGGAGAATGGCGTGATCTGCCCATTCCCAGATGCAACCGCCCATCAGGCGCGGATATTTATAGAAGAGCTCCCAGTATTCCTCGGCATTGCCCGGTCCCAGTCCCATTGAATGTTCATATTCGCAGAGGAAGAACGGGCGCGGGTCGCGCATGTCCTGTCCCTCGGCTTCGGTAACCTCCACCGTCGGATACATTGTGCTGACGATATCCACGCAGGGGTGAACGAAATCGCCCTCGGGACCGTATTTGCGGTAGAGCGGGTCTATCGTGCGCTCATAATGCACGGGGCGGGACGGGTCGGCTTTATGCGTATAATCAGCCATGGCGACATGATTTTCGCCGAACATACTCTCATTTCCGAGCGACCACATGATTACAGAGGCGTGGTTTTTATAGCGCTGCACCATATATTCCATCCTGTCAAGGAAAGCCTCGCGCCAGAGCGGGTCGCCCGATATCGGCTTGCCTGTATCCTCTATGCCGCGGATGAAAACGACGCCGTGCGTCTCTATATCGCATTCGCAGACAACATAGAAGCCCAGCTCATCGCACATCTCATAAAATTCGGGTGCGCTCGGATAGTGGGAAGTGCGGATGCAGTTAATATTATTTTGCTTCATGAGGATGAGGTCGCGCAGGATATGCTCGCGCGGAACGGCATAGCCGAGCGCGGCATCTGTATCATGGCGATTGACACCTTTCATTTTCACGGGGGTTCCGTTCACCTTGAAAACGCCGCCGCTCCATGAAATCTCGCGGAAACCGACTCTTATGCGGATAAATTCGCCGCAGGCGGAAAATACGACAGTGTAGAGGTTCGGCTCCTCGGCATTCCAGAGCTTAACATTCGGGATAAACGGCTTGTCCGTGATGAAATTGCCGTCGGCATCGTAAATTTTATAGGAATATTCGCCCTCGCCGCGGAATGTGACGGAAATATCGAGCGCGCCGCTGTTATCTGTCTTTATCGAGATATCATCGATATGGTTTTCGGGGCGGGTGAGCAGATATACATCGCGGAAGATTCCGTTGAAGCGGAAGAAATCCTGATCCTCGAGATATGAGGCGTCACTGCGCGTGAAAACGGCGACATGAAGAGTGTTTTCGCCGTTTACGGCATAGTCGGTGATATCAAACTCCGCGCCGTTATGCGAGCATTTCGACATCCCCGCGTTTTTGCCGTTGACATAGAGCAGGAAAGCGGAGCATACGCCCTCGAAGCGCAGATAAATGCGCTTGCCTGCGGCTTTTTCGAGAGTGAACATGCGGCGATAAAGCCCGACGGGGTTTTTCAGCGCGATATGCGGCATATTCATCTGCATGGGGTAGTTTACATTTGTATACTGAATCTGCCCGTAGCCGTGATTCTGCCAGCAGGAGGGAACGGGCAGCTTTTCGCTGAAATCAGCCGCCGTGATATCCTCGGGAAGCTCAAGCGGCGTTTCGTAATAGCGGAAATCCCATTCGCATCCCGAGAGCAGGCGGTAGTTTTCATCGCGCTTTCCCGAGAGAGCCGAACTTTCGCTCATGCAGGGAATATATGCGGCGCGAGGCGCGGTTCTTCCCACACCCTGATTTTTCGGATTAAAAAGCTCTTCTGTAAACATTTCTTTTACCTCACTTGTTTTGAGCAATCTGTATTTCAGCCCATGAAACCGTTCCGCTTCCGCCGCGGCTGTATATTTCCGCTACGGTGACGGGAGGCAGATTGCCGTCGTTTGCTATTTCAAGGGCATGGTATTCAATATCGTCGTACATCGGAAGCATATACGGGACTTTGCCGATATACCTGCATGACATTGCGTTTGCATATGCCGCCGGAATCGCGCTTTTGCTTTCTCCCGTGAAGCCGAGGACGAGAGTTACCCGTGCATCCCTCGGTATATTTCCCGTCGGTATGCGCAGAAGTGAATAGCCGCTCTCGGAAACTTTTGCGGGGAGCTGTCGGATTCTTGCCGCACCCGGGGCTGAGACATCGCAATAGGTCACGATATGGCGGCGGTCGCTTTTCTCGAGCAGAGAGGGACTTCCCGCCGAGCGGAGAAATTCGTCCATGCCGCGGTTTGCAAGGCAGTCGCCTTTTTCGCTCTCGTGCACGAGCGTGTCCATATAGTTGAAAAGGTATATCCCGTCCGCGCCCATCGACAGGTAGGCACAGCAGGAGCCGCGTGCGCTTTCGAGCGTATTTGAAAGGTACTTTCTCGGGCGGCGCGGATAAGGCTCGAGGAGAATTTCAAGCCCTGCGAGAATAAGCACGCCCCTTTTCTCAAAAATGCGCTTCCATATATCTATCGGCATATTGTTGTCTGCGCTCGACCATCGCGGGCTGACGGTTATCACATCGACAAGACCCTCATCTGCCCAAGTGAAAACATCAAAGCCGAGCCGCATGGCAAGCTCGGGGTCGGCAGGCAGGCGCACTGTGGTCTTTATCCTTTTGCCGCGTTTTTCTCCTGCCGCCATGATGAGACTGTGCGCACTGCGCATGAAATCCGTCATCACGGCGATGCCCTCATATTCTCTGCCTACGCAAAGGCAGTACGCCTCGCGCATGAAATCCAGCTCTATGCCATCGGCATCGTAGCGCGAAAGCGACTCCTCTATCACGGCAAGGTAATAGCTTCGTACATCCTCGCGCATATAGTCAAGCGCACAGTCGTAGTTTGATACAGGTTCGCGGTATGGCGTCCGCCTGTATTCGGGATGCGCCTCGACAAGCTCGCTGTTCAGAAAATCGCCCTTTTTCGCCGAGCCGTGGATATCGTTCATGCGGATGCTTATCCAAGGGCGGATGCCGATTTCCCTCAGGCGCTCTATCCACATGGCGCGGTAGTCGAGCCCCGCGGCATAGAGGTCGCTGTTCATTTTCGCGCCCCATGTAACTGTGTTTTCGCGCTCGTCCGTTATTTTGCCCGAGGAGAGCCAGAGGCGGTATTTATCTATCGCATTGTCCGTGCGCCTGCTCGGATACCAGCACATGCTTGCATTGAGACAGATGAGAAAATCCGTGATATCCGTTCCTTTATATCCGTCGATAAACGAATTTATATCATCGGCGGTGATATCGTATTTTCCCGCGCGCATCCGCTCAAAAACGAAATGATTCGGGTCTTCATTGAAAAAAACGTACTTTTTCATATCCGTCTCCGTTTCAGACAAGCTGATTTTTGTTTCTGATGTATTCTATTTTTTCGCGTATCGCGGCGTTTGCTTCACCTGAAAGCGCAGGGTCGGCGGCGAGAGTTTTGTCCGCCTCGTCAAAGGCGGTGTAGAGCGCCGCAGAGTCGCCCATATTGATATACGGGAGCGAAAGCTCGCCGCTCTGGCGTATCTTGCCGCTCCGGCTCTCTATGAAATCGCCGGGACCGCGTGTTTCGAGGTCAAATTCCGCTATTTTATAGCCGTCGGTGGTAGAGGCAAGCAATTCCAGCCTTTTGCGTGCATCCTCTCCCCTGCTGTCGGAAACGAGGACGCAATATGACTGCATCGCGCCTCTGCCGACTCTTCCGCGGAGCTGATGAAGCTGGGAAAGCCCGAAGCGCTCCGCATTTTCCACTATCATGAGCGTTGCAGTCGGCACATTCACGCCGACCTCGATTACCGTTGTCGAGACGAGAATCTGCACCTTTCCCGCGGCGAAATCACGCATTATCCTGTCCTTTTCCGTGCCGTTCATTCTGCCGTGCATGAGTGCCACGCGATACTGCGGGAAAATTTTCTCGGAAAGCTCGGCGTAATATTCCTTTGCCGAGCGGAGCCTCGGCTTTTCGCTCTCGCCGGAGCCGAAAAGCTCATCGAGCGAAATCTGCTCGCCGTTTTCATCCTCGAGCTTTTCCTCTTCCTCTATCGCGGGGCAGACGATATATACCTGCCCGCCCGCATCGATATTTTTCGATATGAATTTATAAAGCCGCTCCTCATAGCTGCTGTCTACGAGAAATGTGTCTGTCTTTCTCCTGTTCGGCGGCATTTCGTCCAGCGTGGAAATGTCGCTGTCACCGTAGAGAACCATCGCGAGTGTTCTCGGTATCGGTGTCGCGCTCATGGAAAGCGCATGGACGGATGTGCCCTTTGAAAAGAGCCGCTCTCTCTGACCCGCGCCGAAGCGGTGCTGTTCATCTGTTATTGCAAGCCCGAGGCGACGGAAATGCACGATATCTTCGATGAGCGCATGGGTGCCGATGACGATATCCGTGCTGCCGACGGCGAGCTTGTCGTAGATTTTGTTTTTCGCCGCCTTTGTGAGCGAGCCAGTCAGCAGAGCCACACTGTAGCCGAGCTTTTCAAAAAGCGGGGCAAGCGCCGAATAATGCTGGACGGCAAGTATTTCCGTCGGTGCCATGAGAGCCGCCTGATATCCGTTTTCGGCGGCGCAGAATAACGCATATGCGGCGCAGAGCGTTTTGCCCGAGCCGACATCGCCCGTGAGCAGTCGCTCCATGAGAAAGCCGCCGGAAAGGTCGCTGTCGATTTCATCCATCGTCCGCAGCTGCGCACCCGTCGGCGAGTAGGGAAGCAGGGAGAGAAGCTTTTCTCTGCCCGCTTTTTTATATGGTGCGTCGGCTTTTCGCCTCTCTCTTTTGCCGGATATGCGCGAGAGCAGGGCGAATGTATATAAATCCTCAAAAGCCATGCGCCGGCGAGCGATATCAAGCGTTTTAAAGCTGTCGGGAAAGTGAATGCCGCGCAGGGCATAGCCTATATCGCAGAGCGAATGTCTGCGCCGCATCTCAAGCGGCAGTGTCTCCCTTATGCCGTCCTTTACCACGGGGGAGAGCAGGAGCGCGAGCGCACCCGAAACGGCTGTCCGCATCTGCTTCTGTGAGATTCCCGCCGTCAGCGGATAGAGGGGGCTGAGCGGCAGAAGTCTCGCGCCGTCGCCTGCCGGCTCGGCTATGGGCGATGCCATGGAAACGCCCGTGCCGGTGCGTTTCACTCTGCCGTAGAAGCGGTATGTGCCGCCCTGCACTATGGAATCCTTTATATAAGGCTGATTGAAATATGTTATCTTGCAGCTTCCCGTATCGTCAAAGGCTGAAAATTTTGTGAGAGTCATGCCGCGGCGTATCATAGCCGTCTGCGGTCGTCCCGAAACGGTGAGAACGAGCGAGCATACGGCTTCGTTTTCGATATCGGCGATATTTCTCACATCGCCGCGGTTTTCATATGCGCGCGGATAGTGCCGCGCTACATCCCATATGGTGGAAATGCCTATTTTTGCGAGCGCCTGCGCCTTTTTTTCGCCTATGCCGGAAAGATAGGTCACAGGGGAGCTTTTGCCTGCTTCAAATCTGTTTTTTGCCATATCGGCACTCCTTCCCACGCTGAATTATATAAAAAATTATATCACAAGAGCGTTTTTTAGTCAATAAGATATTGAAAACTCGGCTATAAAGTGGTATAATATACTGAAATATAATTAAGCTATGACAAAATCGGAGGAATTTTCATGTCTTTCACGGTCGAACCGAAGATACTGCAGGGCTTCATGGAGCTTTTGCCCCGCGAGCAGGTGGTTTTCAACAGAATATACGATAAGATACGCGAGGTTTATGAGCGCTTCGGCTTTCTGCCGATAGATACGCCGACCATCGAGCGCTCCGATGTTCTGCTCGCAAAGGCGGGCGGCGAAACGGAAAAGCAGATTTACCGCTTCACAAAGGGCGAAAACGATATCGCACTGCGCTTTGACCTCACGGTGCCGCTTGCGCGATATGTCGCCATGCATCAGGGTGAATTGGTTTTTCCCTTCAAGAGATATCAGATAAGCAAGGTTTTCCGCGGTGAACGCCCGCAGAAGGGAAGATACAGAGAGTTTTATCAGAGCGATATAGATATTGTCGGCGCAGAGGAGCTGCCGCTCGCTTACGATGCGGAGATACCCACGGTCATCTATAATGTTTTTCGCGAGCTGGAGCTCGGCGATTTCGTGATAAATCTCAATAACAGGCGCCTGCTCGGTGGCTTTTTCGAGAGCATCGGCTATGCGGAAAAGACTGCCGATATCCTCCACATTGTGGACAAGCTCGACAAGATAGGCGCGGACAATGTAAAAAAAGAGCTTCTCGCGTCCGGTATCGACGAGGCGGGCATCGGCAAGATAATCGAGTTTATCTCGCTTGACGGCACAACAGACGAGATACTGGGTAAACTCGGCGATATCTCCTCCGACAAAAACGACGATTTCAGGAAAGGTCTTTCCGAGCTTACCGAGGTATGCGCGTATCTGCGCGGCTTCGGCGTGCCGGATGAAAATTTCCGCCTCAATCTCACGATAGCAAGAGGACTTGACTATTACACGGGCACAGTTTACGAAACATTCCTTCGCGGACACGAAAATATCGGCAGTGTATGCTCCGGCGGCAGATACGATAATCTCACGGGATACTATACCGATAAGAAACTTCCCGGCATCGGCGTTTCGATAGGACTGACGCGCCTCTACAGCGCGCTCCGCGGCGAAAACCTCATCGAGGCAGAGGGCGAGAGCCTGACGAAAGTGCTTGTCGTTCCGATGAGCAGTGAAGTGATGCCGAGTGCCGTAGCGGCGGCGGGAGCCTTCCGTGCGGCGGGAATAAATACCGATGTCTACTACGGCGAAAAGGGCATGAAGCCGAAGATGAAATATGCAAACCGCCTCGGCATTCCTTTTGTTGCGATAATCGGCGAAACGGAAGCGGCAGAGGGCAAGGTCATGCTCAAGGATATGACCCTCGGGGAGCAGAGCGTGCTTTCTCCCGGGGAAGCGGCAGAGATTATCATCGCTAAAACAAGACAATAATTCGAAAGGAATATACAGTTATGGCAACATTTGAAAGAACAGACAAAAGAACGCATTATTGCGGAACACTGCGTTCCTCTGATATCGGAAGCCGCGTCAGCGTTACCGGTTGGGTACAGCGCCAGCGCGACCTCGGTTCGCTCATTTTCATAGATGTGCGCGACCGCACGGGCATAGTTCAGCTTGCTTTCGACAGCAATACGAATAAGGAGCTTTTTGACCTTGCTTTCCGCACGAGAAGCGAATATGTCGTCTGCGCCAAGGGTACGGTACGTCCCCGCGGAGAGGGCGCCGTGAATAAGAATCTGCCCACCGGCGAAATCGAAGTGGAGGTCGACGAATACAAGGTGCTCAGTGTCTCGCAGACTCCTCCTTTTGAGATTCTCGAAAACAGCGATGTCCGCGCCGAGCTTCGCCTGAAATACCGCTATCTTGACCTGCGTCGTCCCGATATGATGAAAAATATCATCGCACGCTCCGAGATAACGAAGATAGCAAGAGATTACTATGCGCAGAACGGTTTTATCGATATAGAAACGCCTACGCTCATCAAGCCTACGCCCGAGGGCGCACGCGACTATCTCGTTCCCAGCCGTGTTCACAACGGAAAATTCTATGCGCTTCCGCAGTCTCCTCAGCTCTATAAGCAGATACTCATGCTTTCGGGCTTTGACCGCTATTTCCAGATAGCGCGTTGCTATCGTGATGAGGATTTGCGCGCCGACCGTCAGCCGGAATTTACGCAGATAGATACGGAAATGTCCTTTGTCTGCGAAGATGATGTAATGGCTGTTCACGAGGGCTTTATCAAGTATGCTTTCAAGAAATTTTACAATATAGATTTGAATTATGATTTCATCAAGATGCCTTATGCCGAGGCTATGGAGCGTTTCGGCTCGGATAAGCCGGATCTGCGTTTCGGCTTCGAGCTGAAAAATCTTTCAGACATCCTCAGCGGTTGCGGCTTCAAGGTGTTTGCGGGCGCTATCGAGGCGGGCGGTTCCGTGCGTGCCGTCAATGTAAAGGGCGGCGCTTCCTTCTCGAGAAAAGAGATAGATTCTCTTGCCGATTTTGCCAAGACATATAAGGCAAAGGGACTTGCATGGCTCAAATGGGCAGAGAGCGGAGAGATTTCTTCCTCTTATGCGAAGTTCCTTTCCGAGGAAGAAAACGAGGCTGTGAAAACAGCGATGGGCGCAGAAAAGGGCGACCTTATCCTTATCGTTGCCGATAAAAATCAGATTGTTTTCGATGCGCTCGGTGCGCTCCGCGTGGAATGCGCAAAGCGCCTGAAAATGCTTGACCCGTTTGATTTCAAATTCCTTTGGGTCACGGAATTTCCTCTTCTCGAATACAGTGAGGAGGACGGCAGATTTTATGCAAAGCATCATCCTTTTACCGCACCTATGGATGAAGATATGCAGTATATCGACAGCGACCCCGCAAGAGTACGTGCGAGAGCATATGATATCGTGCTCAACGGCACGGAACTCGGCGGCGGTTCCATCCGTATCCATGACCAGGAGCTTCAGTCAAAGATGTTCTCCGTGCTCGGTTTCACTCCCGAGGAAGCACAGGAGAAATTCGGCTTCCTGCTCGATGCCTTCAGATTCGGCGTACCGCCGCACGGCGGTCTCGCATTCGGTCTCGACCGTCTTGTCACGCTGATGCTCGGACTTGAGGATATCCGCGATGTCATCGCTTTCCCGAAAGTGCAGAATGCAAGCGAGCTGATGACGATGTGTCCTGCGCCCACGGATGCAAAGGCATTGGACGAGCTGGGGATTGCAGTCATCCGCGAGGAAGAATAACTTTTGTGGCACTAAAAAAGCGCAGACCGAAAAAGTGAAAGGGTAAGTATTTTTGTCGGATAAAGACATTTATGAAAGCTAAAACTTTCACTGATATTGATTTAAAGGAAGGCAGGCAATCCGCTCGCGGATTGCCTGCGTTTTATTTTGCATTTCTTTCCCGTACTTTTCCGTGACGAGAAGTACCAAAAGTCATATAAGAGGCGTTCCACCTCTTATATATCTCCCCCCCCTGTCGCCTCGCGGCGACCAGTGCGAACAAAGTGCCCGACAGTCAAACCGTAGCTTAACCATGGCTACAGGTTCGAAACGCTTAAGCGCCGACTCGGATTCGCTGCTGTGCCATGTTCGGCTATGGCGAACCTCGCGGTTCAGATTTGGGTGCGTGTCTAGGTGCGAACATGGTGAGATATGGATTATTTTGATAGTCTCGTCAGCGTGCTTACTCCATCCACGCCCGCCTAACCCCGTCTCGGCGACGCCGACACACATGCTTCGCATATGTGTCAATCCCCTTTCAGCGGGCGT
>CAJKRH010000043.1 GCA_905202255.1 uncultured Ruminococcus sp. | reverse complement strand
TTTTTGTCCTTTTCGTTCTTTTCGGACAAGCGAAAAGAACATCAAAAGAAAAGTTACTTTATTTATCTTCGCGGGTCATCGATAAAATTAAGCAAAGCAAAACACCGCCACTCCATCCCATGCAAAAATCTCAACAAAACCCAAAGAAAATTTTCGCTTATCCTTGAAAAAAACGGCGCAATATGTTATACTATAATATAAAATTCATTTATACTGGAGTACATATGCACAGCGAACACAGAAAAAGACTGAAAGGGCGTTTTTTGCGTGAGGGACTCGAGCATTTTGAGCCTCACAATGTTCTCGAACTGTTGCTTTTTTATTCCATTCCGCAGAAGGATACAAACGAGACGGCACATCTGCTCATGCAGAAATTCGGCTCACTGCGAGGTGTATTTGATGCGCCTTTTGAGGAGCTTTGCCGTGTCCCGGGGATAAAAGAGCATTCGGCTACGCTGATTAAGCTCATTCCCGCTCTGGCGAGGCTTTATGCCGCTGGAGAAACAACGGAAAAAGCCACCCTGCGAACAAAAGAAGATATCGGCGCTTATCTTACCGCGCGCTATGTCGGCATAACCTCCGAGGTCGTATATATGCTCCTGCTGGACAATAAATTTTCCGTTATCGACTTCATACGCGTGCATGAGGGCTCGGTCAATTCTTCGGCGATAACGGTGCGCAGGCTCGTGGAGCTCGCCATGCTGAAAGGCGCCTCCATGGTTGTCATCTCGCATAATCATCCGTCCGGCATGGCTTTTCCCTCGTCCGACGACCTGCACACTACTCTGCTCCTGCGAAACGCTTTCCGCACGGTTGAAATCCCGCTTGTGGGGCACTATATAATAGCGGGAAACAAATATTTTGATATTCTCGATGCGATAAACGAGGGCGAACCGAAATAACATATCCGATAAAAACGAAAGAAGGCGATATCCGTGAGCGAAAGCATATTTAAGCTGAAGAGCAAATTCCTGCCGACAGGCGACCAGCCGCAGGCTATAGAAGCACTCTCACGCGGCGTTCTCGCAGGCGATAAAATTCAGAGTCTCGTCGGCATCACGGGAAGCGGCAAGACCTTTACCATGGCAAATATCATCGCCGCCTGCAACCGCCCGACACTCATTCTCTCCCATAATAAAACGCTCGCGGCACAGCTCTGCGGCGAATTCCGCGAATTTTTCCCCGACAATGCAGTGGAGTATTTCGTTTCATACTACGATTATTATCAGCCGGAGGCTTATATCCCCGGCAGAGATTTATATATAGAAAAAGATTCCTCCGTCAATGACGAGATTGACCGCCTGCGTCACAGCGCCACATCGGCACTTTTTGAGCGCAGAGATGTCATCATCGTCGCTTCCGTTTCGTGCATATATACGCTCGGTGACCCCGAGGAATACCGTTCGCTTGTCGTCGCCGTGCGCGAAGGCATGAAAATGAATCGCGACGACCTGATACGAAAGCTCATCGCCATAAGCTATGAGCGCAACGATATCTCCCCCGAGCGCGACAAATTCCGCGTCCGCGGCGATGTACTCGAGATAATGCCCGCCTCCGGAAAAGCGGCGATAAGAATCGAATTTTTTGATGACGAGATAGAGCGCATCTCCGAGATAGACACGGTGACGGGCGAAGTGCTCCGCCGCTTCTCCTACTATGCGATATATCCCGCCTCTCACTATGCCACATCTGCGGAAAAGCGCGAGGCGGCGCTTGCCGAAATAGAGCGCGAAATGCACGAGCGCGTCGCATTTTTCGAGAGCGAGGGCAAGCTTGTTGAAGCGCGGCGCATAGAGGAGCGCACGAAATACGATCTCGAAATGCTCCGTGAGGTCGGCTTCTGCTCCGGCGTGGAAAATTATTCCCGCGTGCTCTCGGGCAGACCCGCAGGCTCGACCCCGTACACCCTGCTCGATTATTTTCCATCGGATTTTCTGCTTTTCGTAGACGAATCCCATGTCACCCTGCCGCAGGTGCGCGGCATGAGCGGCGGCGACTACGCGCGAAAGAAAAATCTCGTGGATTACGGCTTCCGCCTGCCGAGCGCCTTTGATAACCGCCCGCTCTTTTTCCATGAATTTGAAAAAAAGATAAATCAGGCTATTTTCGTTTCGGCAACACCTGCGCAATATGAAAAGGAACATTCCTGCCGCATGGTGGAGCAGATCATCCGCCCGACGGGACTGCTCGACCCGAAGGTAGAGGTGCGCCCGCTCGAGGGTCAGATAGACGACCTGATGGGCGAGATAAGAAAGCGCACGGAGCGCGGCGAGCGCACGCTCGTCACCACGCTCACGAAGAAGATGGCAGAGGATCTCTGCGAATATCTTGAGATGAACCTTATCAAGGTGCGCTATATCCATCACAATGTCGATTCCATTGAGCGCATGGAAATAATACGCGACCTGCGTCTCGGTGTTTTTGATGTGCTTGTCGGTATAAACCTGCTCCGCGAGGGGCTTGATATCCCTGAGGTATCACTCGTCGCCATTCTCGATGCGGATAAAGAGGGACTGCTCCGCAGTGAAACCTCACTCATCCAGACGATAGGCAGAGCGGCGCGAAACGAAAACGGTGCCGTTATCATGTATGCCGATACGGTTACGCGCTCGATGAAAGCGGCTATAGACGAAACGGAACGCCGCCGCACGATACAGGAAGCCTACAATAAAGAACACGGTATCATACCGAAAACGATAAAGAAAGATATCCGCGACCCGATAGAGATTTCCTCCAAGGACGACCTCACGCGCGCAGGAGAGGGCAAAATGTCGGTTTCCGAGCGGCGCACGCTCATAGAAAAGCTCACAGACGAAATGAAAGCGGCGGCGAAGTCGCTCGATTTCGAGCGCGCGGCATATCTGCGCGATACTATAGCAAAGATAAGAAAATAACGAAAGAAATCAGGAAAGAAAAAGCAAGAAGAAGGTACAAAAATGCCCGCAAAAGAAATTCATGTAAAAGGCGCGAGGGTGAATAACCTCAAGGATGTGGAGTTGCGCATACCGCGCGATTCGCTCGTAGTTTTCACGGGGCTTTCCGGCTCCGGCAAATCCTCACTCGCCTTTGATACGATATACGCCGAGGGGCACAGGCGCTTTGTGGAGTCACTCTCCTCATATGCGCGTATGTTTCTCGGTCAGATAGACAAGCCCGATGTGGATTTCATAGAGGGGCTTTCCCCCGCGATATCCATAGACCAGAAAACCACCTCGAAAAACCCGCGTTCCACCGTCGGCACGGTGACGGAAATATACGATTATCTCCGCCTGCTCTATGCGCGCATAGGCATCCCGCATTGCCACATCTGCGGCAAGGAAATCCTGCGCCAATCGACCGACACGATAATAGAAAAGATAATGACCCTGCCAGAGGGCACGAAATTTCTCCTGCTTGCGCCTGTCGTGCGCGGCAAAAAGGGTATGCATGAGAAGGTTTTCGACGATGCGCGTAAAAGCGGCTATGTCCGCGCCCGCGTGGACGGCTATGTCTATGATTTCGATGAGCTGCCGAAGCTCGAAAAGAACATCAAGCACAATATTGATATAGTCGTAGACCGACTCGTGATGAAGCCCGAGGTGCGTTCCCGCCTTGCAGGCTCACTTGAAACGGCGCTCTCGCTCGCGGGGGGACTGGCAAGCGTTTTCGTCCCCGAGACAAAGGAAGAAATGAAATTTTCCCAAAACTACGCCTGCGAGGAGCACGGAGTGAGCATAGGCGAGATATCGCCGCGAATGTTCTCCTTCAATAATCCGTTCGGCGCCTGCGAAAAATGCTCGGGCATGGGCGAGCTGAAAACAGTCAGCGCAGAGAAGATAATCCCCGATACGGGAAAGAGCCTGCGCGGCGGTGCCATCGCCGTAAACGGCTTCAAAACCATTGAGGAAGCCTCATGGAACGGACCGCTCATAATGCAGGTCTGCGCCGCATACGGTTATACCATAGACACGCCGATATGCGAGATGTCCGATGAGGCTCTGAAGGCTCTTCTCTACGGCACCGGAGACAAGGTATACAATGTAGTCCGCGTTTTCGGCGGCGTGGCTCACAGGCAGAATACAACATACGCGGGCATAGTGAATATCATCGCCCAGCGCATGAATCAGTACCCCTCGGAATCGGACTACTACGATGAATTTATGGACTTCATTCCCTGCCCCGATTGCGGCGGCAAGCGCCTGCGCCCCGAATCGCTGGCGATAACCGTCGGCGGGAAGAATATCTACGAGCTCTGCTCGATGAATATAAACGCGATACTCGATTTCTTCGAAAACCTGAAACTCACCGACACGGAAGCGCTCATAGCAAAGGAAATACTCAAGGAGATACGCTCGCGCCTCGGTTTTCTGCGCAGCGTGGGACTGGATTATCTCACGCTCTGGCGCAAGGCGGGAACACTCTCGGGCGGCGAAGCCCAGCGCATACGCCTTGCCACGCAGATAGGCTCTTCGCTTGTCGGCGTGCTGTATATCCTCGATGAACCGAGCATAGGTCTGCATCAGCGCGACAACGGCAAGCTGATAGATACGCTGAAGCGCCTGCGCGATGTCGGAAACAGCCTTATTGTCGTAGAGCACGACGAGGAAACCATGCTCTCCTCCGATTATATAGTCGATATAGGTCCCGGCGCGGGTGTTCGCGGCGGCGAGATAGTCGCCTGCGGCACGCCTGCGGAAATAATGGCAAATCCCGCTTCGATAACGGGCGCTTATCTCTCGCACAGGCTCGAGATTCCCGTTCCCGACAAGCGGAGAAGCGGAAACGGCACTTTTCTCGAAATTTTCGGCGCGAGGGAAAATAATCTCAAAAATATCAATGTGAAAATCCCGCTCGGTATGTTCGTCTGCGTCACAGGCGTCTCCGGCTCGGGTAAATCCTCGCTGATAAATTCCATCCTTTTGCCCGTGCTTGCAAGGAAGCTCAACCGTGCCTTCACCTACCCCGGCAAGCACGACCGCATAGACGGCGTGGAAAACCTCGATAAGGTAATCTCCATAGATCAAAGCCCTATAGGGCGCACACCGAGGAGCAATCCCGCAACTTATACAGGGCTTTTCGGCGATATACGCGAGCTTTTCGCGATGACACCCGATGCCAAGGCGAGAGCCTATACGGCGGGCAGATTCAGCTTCAATGTACGCGGAGGCAGATGCGAAGCCTGCGAGGGCGACGGCGTGAAAAAGATAGAAATGCATTTTCTGCCCGATGTTTATGTCACATGCGATGTCTGCGGCGGCAAGCGATACAATCACGATACACTCGAAGTGAAATTCAAGGGCAAAAATATATATGAGGTTCTCGAAATGACCGTGGAAGAGGGGCTTGCCTTCTTTGACGGTGTGCCGAAAATACGCAAAAAGCTCCGGACGCTCTATGATGTGGGGCTCGGCTATATCAAGATAGGTCAGTCCTCCACCACACTCTCGGGCGGTGAGGCACAGCGCGTGAAGCTGGCGACAGAGCTTGCCAAGCGCGGCACGGGAAGAACGATGTATATCCTCGACGAGCCGACGACGGGACTGCACAGTGCCGATGTGGCAAAGCTGCTGGAGGTGCTCTCCAAGCTCTGCGACGGCGGCAACAGCATGATTGTGATAGAGCATAATCTCGATGTTATAAAAACGGCAGACTATATCATAGATATGGGTCCCGAGGGCGGAGACGGCGGCGGCACTGTTGTTGCCTGCGGCACGCCCGAAGAGGTAGCCGCCTGCGAAAAATCGTACACAGGTCAGTATCTGCGGCGGATTTTCGAGGCGAACGCAAAAAAATCCAAGAAAACCAAAACAAAAAGCAATAATAAGTGAATTTTCGGAGGAAAATAAGAAATGGCAAAGTCAAAATGGATATGGTACGGCGGCGATTTTGAAATTTATCACGCGATGAAGCAGAATCTGCGCCGCGAGCAATACGGAGTCGGCACATATGTCCCCATGTGGCGCATAGATATGCCCCGCCCGACAGCACTTTTCTATAAAATAGCCGTGCTCGAAAAGGAAGAGAAGATGACAGCCTATGCAAACGGCGACGGCTATGTCACCATACAGTGCGACGAGCGCGTTCCCGACGGCAAGACAAAAAGAAATGTACAGAAATACAATCTCGGAGAGGAAATCGTCCTGCATCCCGGCAGAAACTTCATAAAGATTGATGTCGTAAGAACAGGCGGACTTCCCTGCGCCTATGTTCTCGGCGATACATTTGCCTCCGATTCAAGCTGGAGCGGCGCTTCGCTCGGCGCCGGCGAGGATTATCCGGTCGGTTCGCTCGATTGGTATACGGAGCTTTCCGATAATCCCGAAATATTCAAATTTTCCTATGAGCGCATCTATCCGGTAGTAAGCGAGAAAATAAACGGCGGCACGCTCCATGACTTCGGAAAAGAGACCTACGGTCCGCTTATTTTTGAAAACATCCGTGCCTGCGGCGGCAAGCCCATCCGCTTCAATTACGGCGAGAGCAGAGCGGAGGCACTCGATATGAGCGATAATGTTCCGCTCGTCGATTATCTTAACCCTGCGGAGAAAAAAATGACCTTCAGGAAGCGTGCCTTCCGTTATATCTATGTTTCCGATGACGAGGATATCTCCTATGATATCTCCTGCGACTATGAGTATATCCCGCTCGAATACAAGGGCGCTTTCCGCTGCGACGACGAGCTGATAAACAAGATATGGGATGTTTCGGCATATACGCTCCATCTCAATACTCGCGAGGGCTATCTCGACGGTATCAAGCGTGACGGCTGGCTCTGGAGCGGCGACGCATATCAGAGCTACTATGTAAACTATTATCTCTTTTTCGATAACGACAGCGTAAAACGCACGATAATCGGTCTCCGGGGCAACGAGCCGACAACTCAGCACACAAATACGATACTCGATTACAGCTTCTATTGGATATGCTCTGTCTACGACTACTATTTCCATACAGGCGATATGGATTTCGTCCGCTTTATCTACCCGAAGATGAAAACCATGATGACTTTCATCGAGACAAGATGCAACGAGCGCGGCATAGTCTCGGGCAAGCGCGGCGACTGGACTTTTATAGACTGGACGACCTTCGATACCGACGGTCCTCAGGCGGCGGAGCAGATGCTGCTTATTCATACCTATCGCACCATGGCAAAATGCGCCGCTCTCATGGGCGAGGATACGAGTGCCTATGAGCAGAAGGCAGAACGCCTCTATCGCGCGGCAAACGAGCTTTTCTGGGATGAGGAGAAGGGCGCCTTCATCGACAGCTATACCTCCGGCAAGCGCCATGTGACGCGCCATGCCAACATTTTCGCGTTGCTCTTTGACACCACAAGTGAGGAGCGCAAGGAGAGAATCATACGCGATGTAATAAACAATAAGGATGTCCCGCCGATAACAACGCCTTATTTCGAATTTTTCGAGCTGGATGCGATGTGTATGCTCGGCGACCGCAAATATATGCTCGATATGCTTCATTCCTACTGGGGCGGCATGATAAAGCTCGGCGCAACCACTATCTGGGAGCAGTTTGACCCGAACGAAGAGGGCACAGAGCACTATCGCATGTACGGCAAGCCCTACGGCAGAAGCCTCTGCCATGCATGGGGCGCATCCCCGATATATCTGCTCGGCAAATATATCCTCGGCGTCAAGCCCACCTCTCCCGCATACAAGACCTTTGATGTCGCTCCCTCGGCATCGGGACTGACGGGTATTCACGGCAGAGTGCCGCTTCCATGCGGCTATGTCGATGTCGAGATAAACGGCGATGAGGTTTCCGTTTACAGCACCTGCGAGGGCGGCACGCTTATCCTCGGCGATGAGAAATTTGCGATAGAAAAAGACAAAAAGATTACCAAAACTCATAAAAACGCCTGAGTTTACATAAAATTATCAGAAATGTTTACAAAATATCAATACTTTTCCGAAAATATCTGATATTATATAAGATAGTTTAAGACACAGGCGAAAAACTAATACAAGTAACTGCTTTGCGGAGGTAACAGATGAAAATAAATGTCAAGGCTATTATCCTCTATGCGGTTCTGATATTCGCAATCATATTTACCGTGATGTGGATGTCGGGCGGCAAAGAGGCTGAAAATCTGACATACAGTGAGATTCTCGAAAAAATAACGAGCGGCGAGGTTTCCGAATTTACGCTGACAAATAAAAACGAACTGCGCATAAAGACCGAAAGCGGAACCTATACAAAGCGGCTTCGCGATGCGGGACTCTTCTTTGAGCAGATAGACGCTTATCTGCGCGAACAGGAGGCTCTGCCCGAGGAAGAACGCGCGCTGAAAAAATATGAAATTCAGGAGCCGCGCGATGAGGGAATGTCGATTTTCCTCTCTTTCCTGCCGACAGCACTCCTCATAATAGCGATGATAGTCATATTCGTCCTTATGTCAAGAAGCGTTAGCGGCGGCGGCAAGATAAATTCCTTCGGCAAGGCAAAGGCAAAATACGGCGTGGATGAAAAATCGCGCGTTTATTTCTCCGATGTGGCGGGCGCCGATGAAGAAAAGGAAGAACTGCGCGAGGTTGTCGAATACCTGCGCGACCCGGGCAAGTTTATGAAGCTGGGTGCCAAGATTCCGCACGGCGTGCTTCTCGTAGGCCCTCCCGGAACGGGTAAAACCCTGCTTGCCAAGGCTGTTGCAGGCGAAGCTGGCGTGCCTTTCTTCTCCATCTCGGGTTCCGACTTTGTGGAAATGTATGTCGGCGTCGGTGCTTCCCGTGTGCGCGACCTTTTCGATACGGCAAGAAAAGCACCTGCGGCTATCGTTTTCATAGATGAAATAGATGCAGTCGGCAGACGCCGCGGTACAGGTCTCGGCGGCGGTCACGACGAAAAGGAACAGACTCTCAACCAGCTGCTCGTCGAAATGGACGGCTTCGGCGGTCACAGCGGCGTCATCGTAATGGCGGCGACAAACCGCCCCGATATACTCGACCCCGCACTGCTCCGTCCCGGTCGTTTTGACAGGCAGATAACAGTCGGATATCCCGATATCCGCGGCAGAGAGGAAATACTCAAGGTTCATGCAAGAAACAAACCCTTTGAAAAGGAAGTAGACCTTGCTAAGGTAGCACAGCTCACGGTAGGCTTCACAGGTGCCGACCTTGCAAACCTGCTCAATGAAGCGGCACTGCTGGCGGCAAGAAAATCTAAAGCGCTCATCGGTATGAACGATATAAGCGAGGCTTATCTCAAGATTACGACAGGTACACAGAAGAAGAATCTGAAGATGAAACCCGAGGAAAAGCGCAAGACAGCTTACCACGAGGCAGGTCATGCTATCCTTGCTCATATCCTGCCCACGCAGGACCCTGTCCGTCAGATATCCATTATCCCGAGCGGCAATGCTCTCGGATATACGCTCAATGTTCCCGAAGAGGATAAGTTCAGCGTTTATAAGAATGAGCTGAAAGAGCAGATAACCATGCTTCTCGGCGGCAGAGCGGCGGAAGAATTGGTATTTGCCGATATTTCCGGCGGTGCCTCAAATGATATTCTCCGCGCCACACAGACGGCAAGAAAAATGGTCACCAAGCTCGGCATGAGCGATGTGATAGGCAATGTTCATTTCGGTTCCGATAACTCAAGCGATGAGGTATTTCTCGGCAGAGATTTCAGTGCGGAGCGCGATTATTCCGATGAAACAGCGGCAATCATCGACCGCGAGGTCAAGAGAATTATCGACGAGGCTTATGCAAATGCAAAGCGTATCCTCTCCGAAAACAGAGAGCGCCTTGATTTCATCGCCGAATTCCTTGTAAAGCATGAAATGATGGATGATGTTCAGTTTAAAGCATATATGGATGAGAACGCTTCCGAAGAAGAAATTCTCAAGCTCACGGAAGAAAAACAGCGCAGAAGCGAAGAGGAAAACAAGAAGCGCGAAGAGGCGGAAGCAGAAGCCCGCCGTCGCGATGAGGAAGAGCGCCTGCGCCGCGAGGAAGAAGCAAAGCAGAAAAAGAGCGAATTTCCCGACAACCCGTTTTTCAACGGGCAGTAATGCGATATGATAAAATACAAAACCCGAGGCGCCGCCTCGGGTTTTTATTGCACTTATATCAGTTGCAGATGCTTTCGATTAGTTGCGATGATTTATAGTCATTAAGCGTAACGGGTATAGTGCAGCTCTCGTCAAGCCTGAGATATGACATTTTGGCAGGTCCTTTGCTCGTCTTTACAGTCTCCTCGACCAGAGTCACCTTGCCGTTGCCGCTTACGCTATGAGAAGTCATTTCCACAGAAGAGTCGATAAGATTTATGGCATAGACATTAAAAATCATGCTGCCGTCGGTAGAAGTTCTTATCTCGGTGATGTAATAATCCGGAGAAATCAGCTTTCCGTCTTTTCTTTTTCTGACTGCTGTGTTTTTCAGTTCATATCCCTCAATTGTGTAGTCGGAATCCGGTATCTGATTATCCTCTTTTATTTTTTTGATTATCTGCTCGATTTCATCATCTTTTATCTTTTTGGAATGAATAATGCTGAAAGCACAAATGCAGACAAGCAATGCAGGCAGCCCTATAGGACCTCCTCCCTGAATGAATATCGCCACGATTGCCGAAGCTACAGCTAAAATCAGCACAATAATTTCTGCTATGGAAAAATCCTTCTGATGAAAATACTTCTCGACTATGTTCTTGCCTTTCATTTTTGCAATCCTCCTATTGATTTAATCAGCGGGAATCCGCAATGTTCGCAAATATCGCTCATTTTGTCATTTGAGCCGCCGCACATAGCACAGTGGCAACGCGTGTCTGCCGCGGTAGGGAGTACAACAGCAATGCCGGTGCCATGCAGATGCAAAACTGTATCTCCTACATTGTATGCCTCTGAATCCGACTTCGGAGTGATCGGAGTTTCGGCTGCCTTTTTTCGGAATGTTTTTCCCGCTTCATCCTCGATTGTAAGGTATATTACATTTTTTCTGTACATCTGTTCCTTGGTCGGCTTGGCGGCAGATTTGTTATCTGTTACCGTTTTCACTTTCACTTTCTTTACCACGCCGCAATAATCGGTGTCGGTAAAGATACGATAAACTTTTGAGATAAAAACAGATGAAATCAGAAGCACGGGATAAAGCACAGACTTAAATGCGGTAAGATTCTCGGAAAAAGAACTTGCGCTCTTTTCAAACATTATGATTACAACCACCATCAGAAGCACCGTAACCAGAAAAAGAACTACCCTCCGCACCTTTTTTTGCCGAATTGCTTTCTTTATTTCATCCGGTATTGCCAACATGTAAAACTCCTCTTCTTTTTTTCTATATTTTAGCACAAATAATTGTATTTGTCAAGTGCACTATGTATTATTGAGTATTGTGTACATTTTTTGGTAAAATAGACAAAGCGCAAGAAAAACCCTTGAAAACGCAATGTTTTCAAGGGTTTTAATTTGCCATTCGGACTAAATTTCGTTCTTAGGGAAGTGTTTTTAAATCATTATTTGCAATTATAACCGCTGTCAATATAGCTACTGATAATGTGTCTATGCGTCTCAACAATATCGATATCGGCAAGCTTATGCAGATTTGCAGTGCTTTGTCATTTCGTAATCACAGATAATATACTTCATCTGCAAATCAAATCATTGCGCGACGGACCTGTTCCGATATATTTCACCGCAACGCCTGTTGATTGCTCAATAAATTCAATATATTTACGGGCATTTGCAGGAAGCTCCTCATATTTTGTGATACCTGCCGTTGAAGAATTCCACCCGGGCAGCGTCGTGTATATCGGCTGTACATCTTTCAATATATCTGTCGATGTAAATACATCAATAACAGTATCTCTATACTTGTAACCTGTACAAATCTTTATTTCATCCAACGAATCAAGCTTGTCCAGCTTACATATGGCAAGCTCATCAAATCCGTTTATCATATTTGCAAATCTTATTACCGGAATATCAAGCCATCCCAGTCTTCTCGCGCGTCCTGTCCGTGCGCCGAATTCATCATCTACATTTTTCCCGCTTCCGCGAAGTACATCAAATGTAGAATCGTATGTTTCTGTCGGGAACGGACCTGCTCCGACCTGACTTGAAAATGCTTTTGCTACGCCTATTATTTTGTTGACTTTCTTTATAGGTATTCCTGCACTGACCGGCGCATATGCTGCCAGCGGATTAGAAGATGTCACAAAGGGATATGTACCAAGGTCAATATCTTTCATAACACCCAATTGTCCCTCAAACAGAATATTTCTGCCTTCATCCAAGAATTTATGAACCAAATAAAGCGCATCGACTATTTTGTCTTTATAAAGTTGGTGCCATTGATCACAAAGCTCACAGAGTTCATCAACAGTATATGTCTTTTTTGAATAGTATCTCAAAAATTCGTTTATTTCCGGCAGAATATCGGTAAAATGTTTACGCAGATATTCCGCATTACCAAGGTCGCCGAAACGAATATTGTTTCTGTTCGCCTTTCCCGAATATGCAGGACCGATACCTCTCTTTGTCGTGCCTATTTTATCGCTCGAAGCCGATTCCTTTGCGACATCCATATCTACATGATACGGCATTAAAACATGAGCTCTGTCAGAGATAAATAATCTGCTCGTATCAAGCCCTGCAGATTTAACCTGATCAATCTCATTTTTAAGTACATCCGGATTTACAACAAGTCCTGTACCGATTAGTGATGTTGCATGCGGATTGAATATACCGCATGGAATCAAATGCAGCTTGAAAGTTCCGTATTCGTTTACAACAGTATGACCGGCATTATCACCGCCTTGATAACGAATTATCAAATCATTTTGCTGTGAAACAAAATCTACGATTTTTCCCTTTCCCTCATCACCGCACTGGGCGCCAACAATAATTGTTACAGACATTTTTTGCTCCTCCTAAAAATCATAATTGAAAAATATTTCTGAATGTAAAAAAGTCCAATGCCAAATCTTTATTTTTACAGTTAATTTTACCATATGCAATCAGTTTTGTCAAGAATAGCAAACTTCTCGAAAAATAAAAGAGCATGTTTGAAAAAAGCAGAGAAAAAGAAAAGCCGACAGGCGTAAAACCTGTCGGCAATGGCTCCCCTTGTTAGACTTGAACTAACGACCCCCTGATTAACAGTCAGGTGCTCTAACCAACTGAGCTAAAGAGGAATATAAAAAGGAGTTGGCCTCGACCTATTTTCCCGGACAGCTTCCCGCCAAGTATCTTCGGCACCGCATAGCTTAACTTCCGTGTTCGGAATGGGAACGGGTGGACCCTATGCGTTAAAAAGACCAACTTCCAAGTTAGCACCGACCTATTTTCCCGGACAGCTTCCCGCCAAGTATCTTCGGCACCGCATAGCTTAACTTCCGTGTTCGGAATGGGAACGGGTGGACCCTATGCGTTAATAGCACTAACTTCTGGTGCACCTTCAGGGATTCGAACCCGGGACCCACTGATTAAGAGTCAGTTGCTCTACCAACTGAGCTAAAGGTGCTTTTTCCCTAAAAGTATTTACTCTCTTGTTCTTTGACAAAAAAGTAATAAGAAACTGAATAAAGGAAGAAAAGAGAAAGAAGTTCAAGC
>CAJKRH010000042.1 GCA_905202255.1 uncultured Ruminococcus sp. | reverse complement strand
CTTTTTGTCCTTTTCGTTCTTTTCGGACAAGCGAAAAGAACACTATAAGAAAAGTTACTTTATAAAAAGTCAAATTATAAACTTCCCCACCCCAAGTCAAAAAGCTGAGGTTCACACCTCAGCTTGTTTCACATTCTTCTTTTTCTTTCCCGTTGCAATGAGAAGTATCAGCAGGAGAAGCGGGAACACTGTGCCGACGGCGATACCCGAGCGCAGGGCGGCGCTCTCGGCATCTACGCCGAACTTCGCGGCAAATGAGATTATACCATCATTTCCCGATGCCGCATCGGAAACCATGCCCGCAAGCCACGGACCGAGCGAACAGCCGCAATCGCCGCAGAGGGCAAGTACTGCAAACATGGAGGTTCCGCCGCGCGGAAATTCGGCAGAAGCCACGGAAAGCGCACCGGGCCACATCAGGCTCACGGCAAGTCCCGTCATCGCGCAGGCGATAAGCGAAATAAATGCATTCGGCACAAAAGCGGTCGCAATATAGCAGACAACGCCGAGCGAAGAACAACCGATGAGCGCACCGCGCAGATTTATTTTGGAGCCGAATATGCCGTAGAGCATACGCCCTGTGCCCATGAATACGGCAAAAAGCCCAGGACCGAGCAGGTCGCCCACAACCTTTGAAATGGCGAGTCCTTTTTCGGCGAAAAGCGACGACCACTGCGACACTGTCAGCTCCGCCGCGCCGCCGCAAAGCATCATTATCATTATTATATAGAAGAATTTTTCGCGGAAAAGATGCTTCATCACGCCGCTTTCTTCATCGGCTTCCGGCTCAACAATCGGTACCCGCATGAAGTTGAACGCATTATAGAGCGGAATAAGCGCCCAGAGCAGAGGAATTATCCACCAGTTTGCCGTGCCGATAAGCTTCAGCATAAGCGTTGTCACGGCAACGGTGAGAAGCTGTCCCCAACAATAAAACGAATGGAGCAGGCTCATCGAAGCCTCTTTGCAGTCGCTCGGGAGCGCTTCGACCGTCGGGCTGACGACAACCTCGGCAAGACCTCCGCCGACGGCATTGAGCATAGTCGCTATTATCAGACCCGCATACGGCGGCATTATCATGGGAAGAAAAGCAAGGCAGACAAGCCCCGCGACATTTGTGAAATGCGCCGTCACCATGAGCTGTCTGTATGTAAAGCGGTTGCCGAATTTTGCGGCAAGCAGGTCGATAAAAAGCTGTGTCGCAAAGTTTATCAGCACGAGTGTGCCGAGGAGCGAAAGCGATATGCCGAAATCGGTTCTGAATATCGCAAAGAAAAGCGGGGAAAGATTATTTACTATCGCCTGCGTGACATAACCGAGATAGCAGGCACGAAGCGTTCGCTTGTAATTGGGGGCAGCCATTTTGTTATCCTTTCATGTTGAAAACGCATAGAAATAAGCTTTTTTCAAAAGCCGAAAGCATTCTATCAGAAAAAATAAAAAAAGTCAACATAAATTTCGATTTTCCTATTGACAAATCGGAAATCATGTGATAATATATAATCAATAATGATTACTGTTACTGAGAGGCGAACGATGCAAAGATATTCAAGGCAGAGAGAAGCCATTCTCTCGAACCTGCGCTCGCGCAGTGACCATCCGAGCGCGGATATGGTTTACGATGATTTGCGCCGTGATTATCCGAATATCAGTCTCGGCACAGTCTATCGTAATCTGACCATGCTTGCCGACAGCGGGGTTATCCTGCGGCTGACAGAGCATGACAAAGACCACTTCGACGGCGATATAAGTCCGCATATGCATTTTTATTGCGACAAATGCGGCAAAATCTACGATGTTTTTTCTGCTTTTCCGAGCGATATCGCAAAAAAAGCAGAAAACGAGCTCGGATGCGAAATAGAAAGCATCGATGTCTCGATACATGGTACATGCGCCGAATGCGCAAAAAATCAAAAATAAAAATTTTAATTATACGGAGGAAAATTACTATGGCTAAGTTTGTTTGTAAGGTTTGCGGTTATGTTTACGAGGGAGAGAGCGCTCCCGAAAAGTGCCCCCAGTGCGGCGTTTCCGGCGATAAATTCGAAAAGGTAGAGGAAACCACACTTTCTTGGGCGGCTGAACATGTAGTCGGCATCACAGAGGGCGTTTCCGAGGATATCATTGCGGATCTGCGCGCTAATTTCAGCGGCGAATGCTCCGAGGTAGGTATGTATCTTGCTATGGCAAGAGTTGCTTTCCGCGAGGGTTATCCCGAGATAGGTCTCTACTGGGAAAAGGCTGCTTATGAAGAGGCAGAGCATGCCGCTAAATTTGCGGAGATACTCGGCGAGGTTGTCACACCCAGCACAAAGAAGAATCTCGAAATGAGAGTTGCGGCTGAAAACGGTGCTACAGCAGGCAAATATGATCTTGCCCGCCGCGCAAAGGCTGCCAACCTCGACGCTATCCATGATACCGTTCACGAGATGGCAAAGGACGAGGCCCGTCACGGCAAGGCTTTTGCAGGTCTGCTCGAGAGATATTTCGGTAAATAATAAAGCCGAGTGCAGTAATATGAAAACGGGGAATCCGCGCGGATTCCCCGTTTTTTCGTTTATACGGTATTTTTATATTTCTTTCCTGTGATATAACGGAAGAGCGGGATGAGGAGCAGGAGCGAAGCGCATATCCATGCGCCCGGGTCTCCGAAGCATACGGCGGCAAAAGCAAGCGACGATGCGCCGGAATCTATCGGTGCGCCGTTTACGAGTGCGGGGAGAAACGAGCATATCACTATTCTCGCGGTAAGTTCCGCCGCGCCCGCGCCGAGAACATATGCGGGCAGGAATATTCCCTGGACGGCACTTCTCACGACTATGAGAAATCCGAGTGCGGCATAGAAAGCCACATCCACATAGATGAATATATTTCCGAAGCGTATCGTTTCGGCTGTAATCTTATCTGCACTCATGAAAATATACTGATATGCGCCGCCTATGGAAAGCAGAAGTCCCGAGGCAAGACATAAGGCAAAGATAATCATCATTATCACAAGCGATTGCAGCGTGCCGCGCTTTATGCGTTCATAGTCGCCCTTGCCGTAATTCTGCGCATTGAAGCCGAGAATGGCGGAACCGAGTCCGTTATATGCCGCCATGATGAAGTTGATTAGCTTATTTGCCGCACCGAAGCCGTTCTGCGCGGGCATTCCCGCTACCATGATGCCGCTCTCCGTGAGGTCAAATTCCACAACTGCGCCCTGCATTACTATAATGCCGATAGCCAGCACGGAAAACTGCAAGCCGAGCGGTATACCCTGCTTCAGATGCATGAGAAAATCTTCTCTGCCCGCGCGGAAATCCTCCGCATGCAGGCGAAGCTCCTTATATCTGATGAAAGTATAAGCCGAGCAGGCGATGACGCTGATAAACTGCGCGAGCACCGTGGCTATAGCCGCGCCTTTCGCGCCCATCCGCAGAGAAGCGAGAAAATATATATCGAGTCCGACATTCAGCGCCGTTGAAATAATGAGAAAAACAAGCGGCGTGACGGAATCACCGTAAGCACGCAGTATGCCGCAGATGAAATTATAGCCCATTTGTGCCGCTATGCCGATGAAAATTACAAAGCAATAGATATATGCGGCGTCATAGACTTCTTTATTTGCTTCTGTCACATTGATTATGCCGAGAAGCCACGGAAGCAGGACTATGGAGAGCAGTGTCAGGACAGCCGATATGGCAAGCGAAAGATAAACCTGCGTAACAAAAGACCTGCGCACGCCTTTTGTATCGTTCTGCCCGACATATTTCGCCGTTATCACGGAAAAACCCGCAGTGCATCCGAAAGCAAACTGCAAAAAGATAAATGTTAGCGTGAAAGTATTGTTTACGCCTGCCACTTCGGAAGCCGTCAGCACCTGACCGCAGATTATCGCATCGGTGAGAACATATATCTGCTGAAGAAAATATGATATCATTATCGGCGCGGCATATCGCATTATCACTTTCCATGGCGTGCCGCAGGTCAGGTCTACGGGGTGCGAAAGCCGCGCAAAAAATCCTTCTTTTTTATTCATAAAAAACGCTCCGATTTAAAAAACATGATTATTATATAATTTTTTTCGGAAAAATCAAGAGGCTTTCGAAAAGTTTACTTTTCGTACATAAATGAAAAAATGCAGGCAGATTCCGCCTGCATTTTTGAGTATATCAGAGATTGTCAGCCCATTTGATGGCGAGGTCAATCCAACCCGGGATAGCATGATAGATGGAATTTATACCCACGGTCTTGTCCGCGAGCGAAAGCCCGTGACCGCCCTCGGGATAGAGGTGCGCTTCAAAAGGGATATGGTTATATGCGAGCGACGACATGAAGAGAAGCGAATTCTGAATCGGCACGGCATTGTCTGTTACGGTGTGCCAGATAAAGGTCGGCACAGTCTCCTCCGAGACGGCTTTTTCAAGCGAAACAAGGTCGCGCATTTCCTGCTTTGCATAGTTTTCGCCGCCGAGCAGATTCTTTATCGAGCCCTCGTGCGAATATTCGCCGCTTGTGATGACGGGATAACCGAGTATCATGCCGCGCGGGCGGTTGTTCTCTCTCGGCATATCTATCTTGTCATAGATGAAATCTTTATTCCACATGGTTCCGTGCGAAGCGCAGAGATGACCGCCTGCGGAAAAGCCTATAGTGAAAATATAATCGGGGTCTATGTGAAATTCCTCGGCTCTCTCATGGAGCAGTTTCATGCACATGGAAGCTTCGAGAAGCTGAGCGGGGAAGCGGTCTTTGCCCTTTACCGTATAGTCAAGCACAAAGGCATTGAAGCCTTTTGCAAGGAAGTTGAAAGCTATCGGTTCTCCTTCTCTGGGCGAAACATACCAGTATGCGCCGCCGGGGAAAATGAGAATGGCTTTTCTCTTCTGATTGTAGGGGAGCGATTCAAAAGGCTCCGCTATATATGTTGTGAGAAAAACATCATCGCGTCCTTCGTAGAGATAAATTTTCTCGGTTTTCATTGTTTTGTCCTCCGTTTTTATGCTTTTTATTTAATCCGCCGCCTCGAAGATGACAAGCCCGCCATAGTCAAAGAGCCTGCCGTCTCCCGCGCAGATAATATCCATTTTCTTCGAATATATGTATTCTTTTATTTTCTCCCCGTCGGGATGCGTGTTTATATCGCCGAAAAATATCACCGTGTCTCCGATAACGCCGCTTGCCCCGCCGATGAAGCCGTAATCATATCCGTTTATCCCGATGCTCCCCGCACCGATATGCAGATACTGCGCCCCGTGCTGCGCACAGGCGCAGGTGATGGCGCCGTCCGCAGTGATTATACTTTCATGAAGGCAGAGGCAGGAGCATTTTGCATAGCCCTGCTTTGTTACTACAGGGGTAAGCCATGCGGACAGCGCTGTGGCAAGCGCCGCCTCTGAGGTATATTTACTGCAGAAGAAAAGGCTTCCCAGTGCAAAGCAGTTGAGCAGTACATCATGGGGATAGGCGGCGCCTGCCGCACGCGGCTCGGCGATATACGGGATATGCCGCTTCCGGAGAATCTCCGCGAGAGCCGTATTTTCGCTGTGAATTATCATTTTGCCGCCGAGTAGCGCCATCTGCATATCGGGGTGAGTGCAGACAGGTGCGGGCAGTGAGGCAAGCGGCGGTATGCGCACGCACTCTCCGTAGGCGGAAAGTACCGCTTCCGTTTCACGCGGCATATCGCAACTCATGAAAATATAACGCATCATACACCTCACGAAAAAAACAGGCAAAAACGCATACAGCGGAAGCAAAGCTGCTTCCGCTGTCGGTTTAAGTCATATGCTTTGCGCAATTTACCGCTGTCGGAAAAAATCCGACAATATGCGCCGCTTTACGGCATGAAGCCCCTTTTTATCCGAAAAAAGCTTATGCTCTTTCTACCTTGTTTGCGCGCAGGCAACGGGAGCAGATAGCCACAGTCTTGTGTGTGCCGCCGTCTACTACTTTAACCTTTCTTATGTTGGGCTTCCAGGTTCTGCTTGTCTTGCGGTTGGAATGGGAAACATTGTGTCCGAATGTAACGCCCTTGCCGCAGTATGCACATTTTGCCATATTTACACCTCCTACCGAAATTCATAGCTTAAAGCTGAACGCAGAGAGCGTTCCGCATTAAAAATCAATATAGCACGGTATATTGTAGCACATACTAAGCAAAAAATCAATAATTTTTTTCTTTTTTTGCAAAAATATTTTTTATTGCCGCCGATGTGCGGCAATAAAATGCATTATTTATCTATATATGCTACAAGTCTGTTTATTTTAAATCCTTTTTCGCTGAAATTTTTCTCATATTCCGTCATGATATTCTCTTCAGCCCACTCGCTTGCATGCAAATCAAAGGTTACATCACGCAGAGCAAAGCCTGCCGCGGGAAATTCTTCAAGCGAAAAATCAAAGAGCGCACGGTTGTCTGTTTTGAAGGCTATCGCTCCGCTTTTCGTGAGAAGCGGCTTGAATTTTTCGAGAAACTTTCTGTATGTGAGGCGGCGCTTCGCATGGCGCGCTTTGGGCCACGGGTCGCAGAAATTTATGTATATGCGCTCAAATGTACCGGCAGGGAAGAGCAGGTCAAGCTTCTCTGCATCGGCGCAGAGAAAGCGCACATTTGTAAGCTCTGCCGCGGCAACCTTTTCCATGGCGAAAATTATGACATCGCGCACCTTTTCCACTGCAATGAATGCCACATCGGGATTTTGCCTCGCTTCCTCCGCAATAAAACTGCCTTTGCCGCAGCCTATCTCTATACGAAAGCGCGAATACCCGGGAAAAGCCTCGCTTAAATTTATCATTTCCGGCGCTTCGCGGTTATATTCCAGCGTGATGTTCTTTTGCGCCGTGAATCTCGCGTCGCCGGATTTCTTTTTTCGTACTCTCATTGAAATTCTCCGGAAATTTTTTTAGCCCTTTAATCCTACCACAAAAAATGGATTAAGTCAAGAAAAATTATTTTTTCGCATGAATAAAAAATCTCACGACGGCAGAAAATAATCCTGTCGAAAGATAAAACACAAAATATCGGAGATGAAAACAATGATAGACAGAATTGCACTTATCATAACGATTATCGGTTCGCTCAACTGGGGCAGCGTCGGGCTTTTCGGTTTTGACATCATCGCATGGATATTCGGCAGCAGCGCGGCTCTCGCCAGCAGAATAATATATACAATAGTTGCGCTTGCGGGCGTATGGTGTATCTCACTGCTCTTCCGCTCCAGAGAAGCAACCGTTACGGAAGAAAAATAAGGGGAACATCCTTACAATATAAAACAATATCAATATAAAAATCTCCCGATATTCTGTCGGGAGATTTTTTGCTTTGCCCCGAGTTATCAGAGCTTGATATATTCATCGCGCTCGGCACCGACGGATACATATTTCACCTTGCATCCGACAGCCTTCTCGATATAGGCGATATATTTCTTTGCTGCCTCGGGAAGAGACTCATATGTTCTGCACGCGGAAACATCGCCGAAGCCTTCCATATATTCGATAACGGGCTTTGCGCGGTTGAGGCGCTCACCTGTCGGGAAAGAAGTCGTTATTTCGCCGTCTACATCATATGCCACGCAAACGGGAATCTTATCGAGATAAGAAAGCACATCCATCTTTGTCAGCGCGATATAATCGGCTCCCTGAACCTTTACGCCGTAGCGCGAAGCGGGAACATCAAAGGGACCTACTCTTCTCGGTCTGCCCGTAGCGGCACCGTATTCGCCGCCTGCCTTGCGCAGTTCCTCTGCCTCGTCGCCGAACATTTCGGCAGTGAAGGGACCTTCGCCGACGCAGGTGGAATAAGCCTTCATGATACCGATGGTATTATCGAGCCTGATTCCGGGAATGCCCGCGCCGATAGGCGCATAGGAAGCGAGTGTTGTGGAAGAAGAAGTATAGGGATATATACCGAATTCTATATCGCGGAGTGCGCCGAGCTGAGCTTCAAACATGATATTTTTGCCCTCTTCGGCGGCTTTGGAAAGATATTCGGAAACATCGGTAACATAAGGCGCGATGATGCTGCCGTATTTGCGCAGCCAAGCCATCATTTCATCGGCATCTATGGGGGTGTGACCGTAGCCTGTGACGGTGATGTTCTTCCACTCGACGATATCGTGAACCTTCTCGGCAAGCTTATCGTCCATATTGAGCAGCTCCTCCATGCGCAGAGCCTTCTTCATATATTTATCGGCATAAACAGGCGCGATACCGCGGCGTGTAGAGCCGAACTTTTTATCTGCGAGGCGCTCCTCCTCCATGATATCCTGCATCTTGTGATAAGGCATGCAGATTATTGCCTTTTCGCTTATCCTGAGGTTTTCGGGAGTGATTTTTATTCCCTTTTCCGCAAGAGAATTTATCTCGCCGACAAGATGCTCGAGGTCTATAACCATACCGTTGCCCATGATATTGACCGTAGTATCGCGGAGAATACCCGAGGGAAGCAGGTTGAGGATGAATTTGCCCCTTTCGTTGATAACGGTGTGACCGGCATTGTTGCCGCCCTGATAGCGGCAGATTATGTCATAATCGGAGGAGAGCAGGTCTACCATTCTGCCCTTTCCTTCGTCACCCCAGTTAATTCCGACTATTGATGTAAGCATATTTGAAAATCTCCTTTGATTTATATTACTTTTTTATACATTGACCGTGGCGTCGGGTCTGTCACTCAGCATATCGGCATTTTCCGCGAGTACTGCGCGAACCTCCGCGAGGTAATCCTCTGTCTGCTCTGCGGCAAGCCCCGTGAAATTGCTTTTCGCTATTATCTCGTCTATTTCGGTGCGCGTGAGAAAGAAAACAGGGTCTGCGGCTATCCTGTCAAGCAGGTCGTTGTCCGCGCCGTCCTGCTTTATTGCCTTGCCTGCGGCTACGCTGTGGCGGCGGATTGCCTCGTGCAGTGTCTGTCTGTCGCCGCCCTTCATAACGCAGTGCATGAGGATATTTTCCGTTGCCATGAAGGGGAGTTCCTCGCGAAGATGCTTTTCGATGACTTTTGGATAAACGGTCACACCGCTTATTACATTGATATAGAGCGTAAGTATACCGTCTGCGGCAAGGAAAGCCTCGGGAATACTTATTCTTCTGTTCGCAGAGTCGTCGAGCGTGCGCTCGAGCCACTGTGTGCCTGCCGTCATCGCGGGATTTACCGTATCGGCGATAATGAAACGGGCAAGAGAAGAAATGCGCTCACTGCGCATGGGATTGCGTTTATACGCCATGGCGGAGGAGCCGACCTGACCCGCCTCAAAAGGCTCGTCAAATTCCTTGAGATGCGAGAGCAGACGGATATCTCCGGAGAATTTCTGCGCACTCTGGGCAATGCCGGAGAGCACGGAAAGCACGAAATAATCGGCTTTTCTCGTATATGTCTGTCCGCTGACGGAATAAGCGCGGCGGAAGCCGAGCTTCTCCGCTATCTTGCTCTCCAGCGCTTTGACCTTTTCCTTGTCGCCCTCAAAAAGCTCGAGAAAACTTGCACCCGTGCCGGTGGTTCCTCTGCAACCGAGCAGCTTCATGTTACCGAGGACAAAATCGAGATGCTCAAGATCGAGCATGAGATCCTGCATCCAGAGCGTCGCTCTCTTGCCCACCGTGGTCGGCTGAGCCGCCTGAAAATGCGTATATGCCAGCGTTTCGAGTGATTTGTATTTTTCGGCGAAAACGGAAAGCTCATATATTGCGGAGAGCAGAAGCTTTTTTATGCGGAGCAGTGCATCACGCTGGATAATAACATCGGTATTATCGCCGACATAACAGCTTGTCGCGCCGAGATGAATTATCGGTTTCGCCGCAGGGCAAGCCTCGCCATATGTGAAGATGTGCGCCATGACATCATGACGGACTTCCTTTTCGCGCCTTGCCGCAGTTTCATAGTCGATGTCGTTTATATGCGCCTTCATCTCCGCTATCTGCTCATCGGAAATATCAAGCCCCAGTTCTTTTTCGCTCTCGGCGAGAGCTATCCAGAGCCTGCGCCATGTGGAAAACTTGCGGTCATCCGAAAAGATTTCCTGCATTTCTCTGCTTGCGTATCGCTTGCAGAGCGGATTTTCGTATATATCGTGCATTTTTTCAAAAGCTCCTTTTTTGTTTATTGGAGATGCGTTTGTGCTTGCATGGCAGAGGTGGCTTCGCCACCCTGAACCATCCTCTTGGTCACGCAAAAGTACGAGAAAGGAAAAGTTGCTTTATGATTCTTCATATTAAAGTGCATATTAAAGTGCGGCGTGCGCCTTTAGTTACCGTGCTTTTTGAGCGCGGCGGAAATGAATCCCGCGAAAAGCGGATGCGCCTTATTCGGGCGGGATTTGAATTCCGGATGATACTGAACGCCGACATAGAAATCTCTGTCTGTCAGTTCCACCGTTTCGACAAGTCTGCCGTCGGGCGAAAGACCGGAGAGCGTCAGTCCTGCCGAGGTGAGCGCCTCGCGGTAATCATTATTGAATTCATAGCGGTGACGATGACGCTCGGAAATGTTTTTTGCGCCGTAGCAGCGCTCCATTGTCGTTCCCTCGGAGATAACGCAGGGATATGCACCGAGGCGGAGTGTTCCGCCCTTATCTACATTGTCACTCTGACCGGGCATAAAATCTATTACTTTATTTTTGCAGAGTTCATCAAATTCGCCGGAGTGCGCATCGGCAATGCCGACGACATTTCTTGCGTATTCGATAACGGCTATCTGCATGCCGAGGCATATTCCGAAATAAGGAATATCATTCTCGCGCGCATATTTTGCCGCAAGAATCATACCCTCTATTCCTCTGCCGCCGAAGCCGCCGGGGACGATGATTCCGTCAAGCCCCGCGAGCTTTTCTTCGTAATTTTCTTTTGTCAGCGTTTCGGAATCTATCCAGTGTATGCGGATATGCGTATTGAGTGTATAGCCTGCATGGCGCATTGCCTCCGCTACCGAGAGATATGCGTCATGAAGCTGAACATATTTGCCGACAAGCCCGATATGAACCTCTTTTTCGCGGTTTTTGATACGGTGCACCATATCCTTCCATTCGGCAAGGTCGGGCTCCGGTGCGTCTATGCCGAGCTCGCGGCAGACTACAGAGGAGAAATTTGCTTTTTCGAGCATCAACGGTGCTTCATAAAGATAGGGAAGAGTGATATTTTCTATTACGCAGTCGGGCTTTACATTGCAGAAAAGCGAGATTTTCTTGAAGATGGAATCCTCAAGCGGTTCATCACAACGCAGAACAATGATATCAGGGTTGATGCCCATTCCGCGAAGCTCCTTTACCGAGTGCTGTGTCGGCTTCGATTTATGCTCGTCCGAGCCGCGAAGAAAAGGCACGAGCGTGACATGGATGAAGAGGCTGTTTTCACTTCCGACCTCGAGCGAAATCTGACGCACCGCCTCGAGAAAAGGCTGGGATTCGATATCGCCTATCGTGCCGCCGATTTCCGTTATCACGACATCGGCATCCGTCTGCTTGCCGACGCGATAGACAAAATCCTTTATTTCGTTTGTGATATGAGGGATGACCTGCACTGTAGAACCGAGATATTCTCCGCGGCGCTCCTTATTCAGCACATTCCAGTATACCTTGCCTGTCGTCAGGTTTGAATATCTGTTCAGATCCTCGTCGATAAATCTCTCATAGTGACCGAGATCAAGGTCTGTCTCCGCACCGTCCTCTGTAACATAAACCTCGCCGTGCTGATAGGGGCTCATCGTTCCCGGGTCTACATTTATATAAGGGTCAAGCTTCTGCGCCGCCACCTTAAGCCCGCGGGCTTTGAGCAGGCGCCCGAGCGAAGCCGCCGTTATTCCCTTTCCGAGGCCCGAAACCACGCCTCCCGTTACAAAGATATATTTAGTCATCTTCTCCCCTCCTCTGTATCTGTAAGGATAAATTTATGTGCCTTTTCGGCATTTTTCGGAATACAAAAAATAAAAAAGGCGGTCACATAAAAAGGGCAATTTACCCTTTCTGAATGACCGTCTTTGCCCATTGACGATATATTTTATCATATTTAAACTGTCTTGTCAATCGCTTTTTACAAGAAAAATAAAATTTCGTGAAAGGTATTGACAAATGCGAAAATTGTAGTATAATGTTCTTCATAAAAAGACAAGGGCGTCTCGCAGCTATGGGCTTCGAACGCTCTTTTTGATTTTTCCGCATCGGGCAAAGGCGCCTTGAAAACATAGGCGTATTGCCCGCATTTTTATTTTAAGGAGATGAAAATATGTGCTCGATAATGGGATATTGCAAGGCAAAAGCCGACCTTGCGGAATTTAAAAAGGGATTTGCAAAAACACTCTCGCGCGGACCCGATGACAGCAGAATAATCGATACGGGAAAGGGGCTTCTCGGCTTTCACAGGCTCGCGATAATGGGGCTTTCGCCCGAGGGAATGCAGCCCTTTGAACTGGACGGGAGCTATGCCGTCTGCAACGGCGAGATTTACGGCTATGAGAAGATAAAGGCGGCGCTCTCGGCAAAATACAGCTTCAAAAGCGGCTCGGACTGCGAGATTCTCCTGCCGATGTACCGCGAATACGGCACGGATATGTTTGCCATGCTCGATGCGGAATTTGCGCTGATAATATACGACGGCAAAACCGGCGAATTTATCGCCGCGCGCGACCCCATCGGGATCCGTCCGCTTTATTACGGCTACGACGGTGACGGCGCTCTGCTCCTCGCAAGCGAGGCAAAAAACCTCGTCGGCATATGTGAAAAAATCATGCCTTTTCCGCCCGGGTGCTATATGAAAGGCGGAAAATTCATCCGCTACAGCGACATTTCCCATGCCGCGACGATATGTCATGACGACCTTGAAACAGTCTGCAAAAATATTCATGACAAGCTTATCGCAGGCGTGGAAAAGCGACTTGTTTCCGATGCCAAGGTCGGTTTTCTGCTCTCGGGCGGGCTTGATTCGTCGCTTGTCTGTGCCATTGCCGCAAGAAAAAGCACCGTGCCGATACGCACATTTGCCATCGGCATGGAGGGCGATGCCATCGACCTGAAATATGCCCGCGAGGTTGCCGACTATATCGGAAGCGAGCATACAGAGGTATATATGACGCGCGAGCAGGTGCTCTCCGAGCTGGAAAATGTCATTTCCATACTCGGCACATTCGATATAACGACAATCCGCGCGAGCATGGGAATGTATCTGCTCTGCAAATATATCCATGAAAACACAGATATACGCGTTTTGCTGACGGGTGAAATTTCCGATGAGCTTTTCGGCTACAAATATACGGATTTCGCTCCGAGTGCCGAGGAATTTCAGCGCGAATCGGAGAAGCGCGTATACGAACTGCATATGTATGATGTGCTTCGCGCGGACAGGTGCATTTCTTCAAATTCGCTTGAGGCGCGTGTGCCTTTCGGCGACCTTGATTTTGTCGGATATGTCATGTCCGCAGACCCCGCAAAGAAGATGAACATATACGGCAAGGGCAAATATCTGCTGCGCCATGCCTTTGAAAAGGACGGCTATCTGCCATATGATATTCTCATGCGGGAAAAAGCCGCATTTTCCGATGCGGTAGGGCACTCGATGGTGGATTATCTCAAGGAATATGCCGAGGCGGCTTATACGGATGCGGAATATGAGGAAAAGCGCGCAAAATACACGCATGCCAAGCCTTTTACCAAAGAGTCGCTGCTCTATCGCGAGATTTTCGAAAAGTATTATCCACATCAGGCGGAAATGATAACGGATTTCTGGATGCCGAATAAATCATGGGAGGGTTGTGATGTCAACGACCCCTCCGCACGCGTGCTCTCAAACTACGGTGCCAGCGCGATATAAGCAATGCATGCAGCGCGTGCATGGCTCCTGCTGAAAGTGCAAGGAGGGCGAACAGCGTTCGCCCGCAAGAAACATAAAGATACTTTTCTTTTGTTGTTCTTTTCGCTTGTCCGAAAAGAACGAAAAGGACAAAAAGAGGAAAGAATTGA
>CAJKRH010000041.1 GCA_905202255.1 uncultured Ruminococcus sp. | reverse complement strand
CGGCGACGCCGACACACATGCTTCGCATATGTGTCAATCCCCTTTCAGCGGGCGTACAGATAATGCGTGCACGAATCTGCTCGGATATCTCGTGTGCTATGTTCGCACGCGTGGTACAGCTGAAGCCGCAGAGAGCAAGATACTACCGACTTCCGCTCTACCATATTGTCGCACACACTCGCCACGCATGGCTCGCGCGACTAACTCGTGCACGCGGAGGGCGTTTTTTAAGAGGGAGGAACGCCCTCTTAAATGACTTTTGGTACTTTTGGTCACTCAAAAGTACGATAAACACAATATAAGTTTTTTAATATAAAAGTAAAAACTTAAGCTCAGTCAACATCCAAAATAAAAAATCGAATCTCTCATGTCTCGTTCCCGTTCCGATTTCCCTTTTTAAATTTCCCCGCACACCTTGAAAAAGTGCAGAGATTATGTTATACTTATCTAAATGCTTTGACCTCCGCGCAAAAAATCTGATTTTTTTAATAAAATCGGTGAGAAAAGCGGCTATGTCAAACGACTAATGAGTGAACGGCGAGTTCACGGAACGGAGCAGACCATGGATAACGGTGCGGAAAGCTACCGCAGATTTCTTGATGGCGATCGCGGTGCCTTTGACGATCTCGTGAACGAGTACCATGACAATCTCATATTTTTCATTTACGGTTCTGTTAAAAATATAACCGTAGCCGAAGATATTGCGGCAGATGTTTTCATGGAGCTGATTGTGCATAAGCACAGGTATAATTTCAAAAGTTCTTTCAAAACATATCTTTATTCCATCGCACGGCACAAAAGCATAGACTATATCAGACGCGAGAGCCGATATTCGACCTCCGAAAACGATATATCCGAGTTTGATCTGCCTGATGTGAAAACACTGGAAGATTCCGTGATAGAAAACGAGCGTCAGGCGGCGGTGCATGACGCTATGAAAAAGCTGAATGAAGATTATCGCACCGTTCTGCATCTTACATATTTTGAAAATGTCACCCCCGACGACATATGCAGAATAATGAAGAAAAACAAAAAGCAAATAGCAAATTTATTATACAGAGCAAAAGAAGCGCTCTCGGCAATTCTCTTAAAGGGAGGGATTTTTGAGAATGAGAACGAATAAGGAATTCGGCGATTATGTATTTGAAAAAGCCGAAAAATACAAGGCAAAAAGAGCCGCAACGATAAAAAGAATCGCCTCCGGCATCGCAAGCTGTCTCGCCCTCGTCATGGTTGTTACACTGATGGGCATAAACGGAATTTTCAATGTGGGAAATCTCAATGATGAGAAGGAGGAGCCAATGGTGCGTATGTACAGCATTGACGGGCATGTTTCTCCTCAGAGCGAACAGAATCAGCCTGTCGCAATAAGAAACAACGATGTTATTTCATACGGGATGGAAAAAGAGATATACGGCGGCGGACTTTATTTTTATATCAAAACATACAACGCGCTCGAAAACGAATATACTGTTCTTCACAGCGCAGACGACTTTTTTAAATATTCGGCGTTTATTTCAAATATGAAAGAGGGCGGGGAAGAGTCTCTTGAGGCTATATCGGAGGCTGCGGAAAAAGCCGACTTTTCCAAATGCGATATGATAGTTCTCCGTAAAAGTGAGCCGAACTCCGGAAACAGGAGAAAGCTCTCCTACATGGGAGTGATTGACGGAGCCTACACCTTTTCGATGAGAATGGCGGCGCAGACTATTGATTGCGCCATGTCGACGGATTACTATGTAATCTTTGTGCCGAAGGAAAATGCAGATAAGATAACGGTGTATTTCGAGGATTAAGCAGGCTAAGAAAAAGCTCATTCGGGCATGCCCGAATGAGCTTTTTTTCATCTCCTTATTTGAGCCTTTTATCCGACCTGCCGGAGAGGAAGGTGCCGAGGCTCTGGAAAATCTGAACCATAATGATAAGCAGTATCACTGCCATGATGATAACGGGATAATTATATCTGTTATAGCCGTACATTATCGCTATATTTCCGAGACCGCCGCCGCCTATCGCACCGCTCATCGCCGTATAGCCGAGGATGGTTGTGACGGCTATAGTCGCGTTTGATATGAGCGAAGGCACGCTCTCGGGAATCATGACCTTTGTTATTATCTGAAAAGGGGTTGCACCCATGCTCTGCGCCGCTTCAATAATATTCGGATTTACCTCGCGCAGACTGCTCTCCACAAGTCTTGCGACAAAGGGGAACGCCGCTATCACAAGAGGAACTATCGAGGCGACAGAGCCTATGGTGGTGCCGACAATAAGTCTTGTCAGCGGGAATACGACAACTATAAGTATAATGAACGGAACGGAACGCAGAAGATTGACGATGACATTGATAACCTTCATGAGAGGGCGGGGAAGCGGAAGCACACCGCCTTTATCGCCGCATACGAGAAGTACTCCGAGCGGCAGACCTATGATGAAAGCGAAAACCGTCGCCACGACGGTGACATAAAAGGTTTCCCATATGGCAAGCGGGATATCATGCTTCAGTATATCGAGTGCGGCGTTCAGTTTATCGGGAGAAAACATATTGCTCATGCTCACACCTCCTCAACAGTGACATTTTCTATTGCACCGAGATAGTCCTTTACTATCTTTGCATGTACCGCGCCGCCGGGAACGCCTATCAGCATGGAGCCGTAGGTTTTGTCGTCTATCGTTCTTGTGGCAGCGGAAACAATGTTCACCAGAACATTCTTTTCCTGCGCCATTTTGGCTATCCACGGCGTGCTTGCGGCGGCTGCTCCGTTGAAAATTATGCGCATACGCGTCTCATGCAGAGGATTTGAAACACTGTCGTCGGCACCGTTCGGGAAAACGAGACGCCTTGCCGCCGCGGATTTCGGACTTGCAAAAACCGTGCCTACAGCGCCGCTTTCGACCACCTCGCCGTTATCGAGTATCGCGACATGAGAGCATATTTCTTCGACGACGCTCATCTGATGCGTTATCACTATCACGGTGATGCCGAGACGCTTGTTTATCTCGCGGATAAGCCCGAGTATCGAATGTGTCGTATTCGGGTCGAGTGCGCTTGTGGCTTCGTCACAGAGGAGCACCTTCGGATTTGTCGCAAGCGCACGCGCGATGGCGATTCTCTGCTGCTGACCGCCGGAAAGCTGCGCTGGATAAGCCTTTGCCTTATCGGGAAGCCCCACCATATCGAGAAGCTCATGCGCGCGCTCAACAGCCTTGTGCTTCGGCACGCCGGCAAGCTCCATAGGAAAGCAGATATTTTTGAGGCAGTTCTTCTGCATGAGAAGATTGAAGCCCTGAAAGATCATCGTTATGCTTCTTCTTGCGTCGCGAAGCTCCGCAGGGGAGAGCGCCGTCATATCCACGCCGTCTATCACGACTCTGCCCTCCGTGGGGCGTTCGAGCAGATTTATACAGCGCACAAGCGTGCTTTTGCCGGCGCCGCTCATGCCTATGATGCCGTATATATCGCCGTCCTCTATCGTGAGGTTTATATCGTGCAGTGCGGCAACCCTGCCGCCCGCACCGTCAAAAGTCTTACTTAAATTTTCAATCTGTATCATTATGTAAATTTTCCTTTTTGAGGATTATTTCTTTATATCGTCGAGAGTTGTGTGATTTTCGGAGTAAATGCCCATCGGCTCTACATGGATTGCGGAAACGGAAACGATATGCGTGCCGTTTTCCTTATTGAAATTATCGAGGTAAGGTGCATGCTGGAAATAGTTTGCATCGCATTCGCCACTCTCAACTACCGTATTCGGAACGACATAGTCGGAGAGAACCTTGATTTCGAGAGTGATGTTCTTCTCGGCGAGAATTTTCTTTACCTCTCCGAGAATTTCGGCATGAGGTGTGGGAGAAGCGGCAACGCTTATTTTTGCGCCTGCAAGTGCGGCATAGTCGACTGCGGCATCATAGCCGTCTGTGGGATTGTCAACGGTGCTGACAACATTTCCGCCGAACTTTTCTGTGATGAAGTCCTTTACCTGCTTGCTCTCGAGTGCGGCGATGAGCGCCTTTATTTCGGGCTTGCTTTCATTGCCTTCCTTGACGGCAAGTATATTGGAATATGCGGAATAGGAGCCTTCTATTGCAACGGAATCCTTGGAGGGATTGAGACCTGCGGAGATAGCGTAGTTGGAATTGATGACCGCATAGTCGACATCGCGCAGAACATTGGGGAGCTGAGCCGCTTCTATTTCGCTGAATTTGACATTGTAGGGGTTTTCGGCTATATCCTTTACCGTAGCGGTGATGCCGGCGCCCTCTTTGAGCTTGATGATACCGTTTGCTTCGAGAACCCTGAGAGCTCTTGCTTCGTTTGTCGGGTCGTTGGGGATGGCTATTGTTACGCTTTTCTTTCCGCATGCGGAAAAAGCGAGGAGCGCCGCCGTGAAGAGCGCGAGTACGAGTACGGCTGAAATAATTCTTTTCATTTTAGTGATTCCTTTCGTGTTTGTTTGATTTATGGGGTTTGAATTTTATTTTTGTTGTTTTGGGATTATTTCACGGGATATGCCTTTCGGCACATTCGTTTCGAATGAAAATTGGCTTTTGTGAGATTTTTGATAAAATTTTTCATAGCCTGCTCCTTATTAAATAAAAATGACCGGAAAGCTCCGATAAGCTTCCCGGCTTGAAAACAAATTTAATGTCTGCTTTTGCTTTCACTCTGCGAGCTGAGAATTATCGGAAAAAGACGCGGAAAAACTGCACATACGCATGCGCATGCACATCATCATAGACATCATAGCCGTTGTCTTTTTCATGGTGTTTCTCCTTTTTCCCAGAGTGAACTGCCCGATGGAACAGATTGTGGCTATTTTATCACAGTTTTTTGCGCTTGTCAATAGGCTTGCGAAAATTTATCCGAAAAATTTCGAATAAAACGAATTTTTGCGATGAAACGGCGATTTTGCGATAATATATCTTAGAACTGCGCCTTTTCATGATAAAATTTTCGGCAATCCGTGCGCTTTCCGAGCATCTGCGGGGCTTGCGGAGGAATATAAATGTAAATTTCATCGGAATTTATCATTTTTCACTTGAAAAATGCGTCGCGCGGTGGTATACTGTATTATGGATAAAAATGGGGCATATTTTTGCCCGCCAAAGAAAGGAAAGGTATCTTTTATGAATTACAACAAGAAAACCATTGAAGATATTGATGTTGCAGGCAAAAAAGTTCTCGTGCGCTGCGATTTCAATGTTCCTCAGAAAGATGGCGTCATCACGAGCGACAAGAGAATAGTTGAGGCTCTGCCCACTATCAAATACCTCATGGAGAAGGGTGCTTATGTTATCCTCTGCTCTCATATGGGCAAGCCGCATAACATTTTCACAGAGGGCTTCTCTCTCAATAAGAAGGAAAAGAAGGCTATAGAGGAGCTTCCCGCAGAGGAGCAGGCTGAAGCTAAGGCAAAGGCTCTGAAAAAGGCTCTCGGTGATAAGGAGAAATTCTCTCTCAAGATAGTTGCCGATAAGCTCAATGAATATCTCGGCGGCAAAGTTACATTTGCTTCCGATATCATCGGCGACGATGCAAAGGCTAAAATCGCCGCTATGAAGGCAGGCGAATGTGTTCTCCTCGAGAATGTCCGCTTCGATGCACGCGAGGAAAAGAACGACCCCGAATTTGCAAAGGAACTTGCTTCTCTCGCAGAGGTTTATGTAAACGATGCATTCGGTACGGCTCACCGCGCTCATGCTTCCACAGCAGGCGTTGCGGCTTATCTTCCCGCTGTATGCGGCTACCTTATTCAGAAAGAAATCAGCGTTATGGGCAAGGCTCTCGATAATCCCGAGCGTCCTTTCGTTGCTATTCTCGGCGGTGCCAAGGTTTCCGATAAGCTCAATGTTATCAATAACCTCCTCACAAAGGTTGATACACTCATCATCGGCGGCGGTATGGCATATACCTTCCTTGCCGCAAAGGGCTATGGCGTAGGCAAGTCCCTGCTCGATGAATCCAAGCTGGACTACTGCCGCGATATGATGGCAAAGGCAGAGAAGGCGGGCGTTAAGCTTCTTCTCCCGATAGATACTGTCGTCGCCGCAGATTTCCCGAATCCGATAGATGCTCCGATTTCCGTAAAAACAGTTGATGCAGACAAGATTCCCGCAGATATGGAAGGCATGGATATAGGCGAAAAGACACGCGCACTCTTTGCAGATGCCGTAAAGAACGCAAAGACTGTTGTATGGAACGGACCGATGGGTGTTTTTGAAAATCCCACTCTTGCCGCAGGTACAATAGCAGTGGCACAGGCTCTTGCAGATTCCGACGCTACGACGATAGTCGGCGGCGGCGACAGCGCTGCTGCCTGCGAGCAGCTCGGCTTTGCTTCCAAGATAACTCATATTTCCACAGGCGGCGGTGCAAGCCTTGAATTCCTCGAGGGTCTCGAGCTTCCCGGCATTGCATGCCTCCAGAATAAATAATCCGCGAAAGGAAGTATAAAATAATGAATAAGGCTAAAAGAAGTGCTATAATCGCGGGCAACTGGAAAATGAATATGACTCCCGCGGAAACTACCGATTTCATGAAAGCTCTCGCTCCCAAGGTTGCCGATGTAAAGGAAGCAAAGGTTGTGCTTTGCGTTCCGTTTGTTGATATTGCGGCGGCTGTAGAAGCTACAAAGGGCACAAATATCGAGATAGGCGCAGAAAATGTCCATATGGAAGAAAAGGGCGCTTATACAGGCGAAATCTCCGGCAAGATGCTTGCTTCCTGCGGTGTTAAATATGTTATCGTAGGTCACAGCGAGCGCAGACAGTATTTCGGTGAAACCGATGCTACTGTAAACGGCAGAGCAAAAGCAGGTCTTGCAAACGGACTCAAGGTTATCGTTTGCGTAGGCGAAACGCTCACCGAGCGCGAGCAGGGTGTTACCTTTGAGACGGTAGCCCGCCAGACAAAGATTGCTCTCCTCGGTATCTCCGCAGAAGATATGAAAAATATCATCATCGCATATGAGCCTGTATGGGCTATCGGCACAGGCAAGACGGCTACGGCAGAGCAGGCAGAAGAGGTTTGTGCTTATATCCGCAGTGTTGTCGCTTCGCTCTATGGCGCAGAGGTTGCAGAGGCTACCACTGTTCAGTATGGCGGTAGCATGAACGCAAAGAATGCCGCAGAGCTTCTCGCCATGGAAAATATCGACGGCGGACTCATCGGCGGCGCATCGCTCAAGCCCGATGATTTCACGGTAATCGTAAAAGCGGCTGATTGATTTCGGCTGAATAGGGAATAGGATAAAAGATAATATCCTCACACAAAATGTACTGTCCGCACAATTTAGTGCAGTGCAGAATGTGTGAGGATATTTTATTTATGGGGAATTATTCGGTTACGGGGTCGGGATTGACGCTCCAAGGGAGGTTGCAATGAGGACCTGTGCAAGGAAGTTCAACCCAAGTGGTACCATGGCGATGACCAAAAGCAAGGCTAAAATTCTTCTCACTTTTTGTCCTCCTTGATATGTTTAACTTAGCTTTTTGGGATATAAATCACTTAATAACCGTAGTATTCCTTTACGACCTTGTGAATGCTTTGTGCGGGCTGGTTATTTAGCGTAGGCCATCTCAAAGGGTCTAAATAGCGTTCGAAGTCGATATCACTTTCAACAACCAATATGAACGAGTGCAGTTCCGCATCCGGCACATCATCAGAAAGGGTAACTCCTTTATCTGCAAGAAAGCTGCGAAGCTCATCACTATCAAGCGACGAGAGCAGGACTTTTCCCTCGGGTACATTGTCCGCCGTTATTTTGCGTATTTCTCGGGTTGCCACTGTGGTTTCGGTAGTTGTGGTTTCTGTTGTTCCTTGCTCTTTATTGCCGCATGCGGAAAGAATAAGCACTGCCATGGCAATGACCAGAAATAAAGCTAAAAATCTTTTGCTATTCATATAATCTCCTCCTGAAATTTTTTATTCTGATAAAAAAGCGCATAAACCGACCGTTGCAGTCCGGCTTATGCGCATACATGAATGATTTTTAGCTGTCCTCTCGAAGACCGGGGGACATATCGCGCCTGCATGTGCTGTAAGCGGAACTGCACATAAGAAAATCCGCGCATAGTGTTGCCTCCTGTCATATGTATATTGAGTGTTCATTAACCTGTAACCATATTATACCATATTTTGTGCAAAATAACAATAGTAAATTTGCACAAAATTATGAACATTCGGCAAGTATTTGCAAAAAATCGGCACGATTATTTGCGGCGGGATATCGGGCGCGGCAAAAAAGAGAACCCGAGCGGGTTCTCTTTTTCCCTTATTTTTTCGGCACCACTATCATATTTCCCGTGGCGTAATCTCCCGAGATGCCGTTGGCACGGCGGATGGCGTCCTCTGTCGTATTGTATTTCTTGGCGATGCCCCAGAGCTTTTCATCTTTCGCGGGATAATATATCACCACAGCCGAATGCTCGGGCGCATATACGGGCTTATCCTTATAAACGGTGCTCTGCGTGACGGCGAGCGTTTCATATTCATTGAATGTGACATATGCTATCGCTATCTCGAGGTCGGTGGCTATCTTTTCGCTGTCGGCACGGCTCGCGGCAAATATCACGGCGCTTGTGACGGCATATGTGAAATTGTCCGCTGTCTTGCCCGCGTCGGCTTCGGCGCGGAGCGGAACGGTATAATTCTTTCCCATGAAGAGTCCGTCGCCGTTTGTCAGTATAACGGAAACTTCAGCTTTGCCCTCAAATATCAGCTTGCCCGAATCTTTCGTCACGCTCTCAATGGAAGCGGATGCGACTGTCGATACCGCTGTGGAAAATTCCGCATCGCTGTTCTGCTCGGTGCTGTTCACGGAGAAATTGAATGTCTGCGCCTTTGCCACATTGCGGAAAGAAAGGGAAGAATATTCATTGCCGTTTTCGTAATCGAGCGAATAGATATCCTTTACCACATTGCTTTCTTCATTATAGTAGCAGTCGGCGAAAATATCATAGTCGAAATCTATCTCTATAATGCGGCTTTCGCCGAGGCTGTTTTCCTGCGGGCGGTATTCGAGCTTTGTTATCTCGGCTCTGCCGAGGCAGAAAACGGGAGGTTCGTCCGTTTCCGCGGGGATATCGCCGTATATCGGAATCTTGCGGACGAGCGAAGCATAGAGCATACCGCCGTTTTCTGCGGCTTCCTCTTCGTTTTCCGCGGGCTTTTTATAGGAATAGAGAATATTTGCTATCACATCGCCCTTATATGAGAGTCCGTTTTCACTCGGGCGCATCTCGTAGACATATGTATCCGTATCGACGGAGATTATCTCCGATACGGGCGGCATGCCCGAGGGAATCTCGATATCCTCGCTCACGGAATTTCCGCGAACCTCAAAACTCTCCTGCGTCTCGCCCTCGATGCTCTCATAGAGATACTGCATATTTGCGCGCTCCTCGGGCGTCAGCTTGCCTGCGAAAGCAGGCTCGGTGCATTTTTCGCAGTATATCGCGGCGCAGATGCGGATTTTCGCCTTGGCGGTGAGCTTACGCGGACCCTGCAGGCGGCAGGTTACATTTTCTGCCGCGGCATCGAAATCGAGCAGACAGCCGTCCTCATAGCCCGATACAGGCATACTGCCCGAAATGGGCGATTCGAAAGAGGCGCATCTCATCTCGCCCTGCGCCGTGGCATAGAGAACGCTGTAAAGTATGCTTCCGTCATATTCGAGCGTATCGCCGTTTACATATCTGTTCATGCCGACAAGGCGCGCATCCACGCGCAGAAGCTTGTTTACATCGGGAAGATAATCGGGCAGGTCGTATTTCTCGGTGTTTTCCTTTTCCGAGCAGCCGTCAAAGACCTTTGTCATCACGCAAAATTTTTCGTCCTTATTGCCGTTTTGCATATTCATATCGTTACTCGCTTTCTCGGCAAGGTTTATGGGAAAACCGCCCTTGCCGCAGACGGTTATTATATTATCGCTTTATTATATGCCGGAAGGCGGCGCCTTATGACTGCCGCGTCAGAAGCAGGAATTTTTCAGCCGCGCCTCTATTTTTTCGAGCGCGGATTTCTCTATGCGGGAGACATACGAGCGCGATATCTTCAGCCTTTGCGCCACCTCGCGCTGTGTTATCGCGGGTTTGCCGGAGAGCCCGTAGCGCAGGATGATGATGGCGCGCTCGCGCTCGTCGAGTTCGTTTGCGATTATGCGCAGAGCCTTGGTTCCCGTTATCTTCGCGTCGAGGTCCTCGGCTATATTGTCGTCGATTTTGATGATATCGATATATGTGAGCGGATTGCCGTCCTTATCGGTATCTATCGGGTCATTGATATAGACCTCGCCCGAGGTCTTTTTCTGCGAACGGAAATACATGAGTATCTCGTTTTGCAGGCATTTGCCCGCATATGTGGCAAAGCGCGCTCCGTTTTCGGGATTGAAAGAATCTATCGCCTTTATGAGCCCTATCGTGCCTATGGAGATTAAATCCTCCTGATTCTGCGCCGCGGTGTAATATTTTTTCACAATGTGTGCGACAAGGCGCATATTATGCTCTATTAGCATATCGCGCGCATGCCGCTCGCCGTTTTTCATGCGGCGAAAACAGTCCGCTTCCTCCTCGGGAGAGAGCGGCGGCGGGAAATTCTGCGTATACGATACGCGCAGAAAAAGCTTTGCTATGCCTGAAAAAAACGCTATTATCCATCCGAACATGTCTGTCCTCCATGCGAAAAGTCATTCTTTTTTTAAGATATATTCGCGCATGTACGAAAATATTGCATATTTTTATTGATATTTAGAAGAAAATGTGATAATATAAAAAAGTAATATTTTTTCATGAGAGAGTTGATATGCATAACAGGTTTTACAGATGCGCTGTGATTGACATAGGTGCAAACAGCGTGCGGATGAACATATATGATATAAATACCGAGAGCAGGGAATATTCCATCGCGGCATCGGCACGCAATATGCTGGGACTTGCGGCGCTCGTTTCGGGCGGGAAAATAACCGAGCGCGGCACGGAAATGCTGATGCAGACGCTCGCTGGCTTTCGGGAGAAGGCGAAAGATTACGGTTGTCGCCGCGTTATGGCTTTTGCCACGGCGGGGCTTCGCGCCGTTTCAAACGGCATCGCCATAGCCGACCGCATCAGGAGCGAGCTCGGCATAGAGATTTCGGTGATAACCGGAGAGAAAGAGGCGCGATATGATTTTGCCGCCATGCTCGGCAGATTCGGCGACGCTATAGCCGGTCGCGGCGTTGTTCTCGATATGGGCGGCGGAAGCACGGAGATGATTGCCTTTGAAAACAAGGAGATAAAGGCTCTCTCCAGCATGAAGATAGGCTCGCTTGCTCTATATCGCAATTATGTACGGCAGAAAAAAAGCCCCCCGTTTCCGACGAGAGCGGAATCGTGGAGCATTATCAGATATACGCGCATGGTCATAGGCTCAAAGAAAGAGTTCCGCGGCTTCGGCGGAACGGCTTATCTCACAGGCGGCACGGCGCGCACCATAGCAAAGTTGCATAAGGCGGTTTTCGGCGGTGCCGGCACAACAGACGGCTACAGCTTTCCCGCAGCCGATATGCCGATACTCAAGAAGAGCATGATAGCCGATATGAAAAACGGCGGCAAGCTGCTTTCCGCCATCGCGGGAGACAGGCTCAATTCCATCATGCCGGGGCTTCTCGCCTATACCGAGATTTTTGCTTTTCTGCGCGTGGATACCATAGTATCGTGCGGGAGCGGCGCGCGAGACGGCTTCCTGCTCGAATTTATCGACGAGAATTTCACGAAAAAATCTCCAGTATCTTGAATTTAATCTTATATTTCGGGCTTTCGCTTTCGGTCAGAATCTTTATCTGGTCGGAGGTGAAGCCTGTTTTTTTCAGCTCTTTTTCCGCGCTTGCCGCACCCGTGCAGAGCTGCGGGAAAAGCACGCCCCACCAGTTGTGTCCGACGGCTTCACCTATCATTATGCGCAGTGAGGTGTATTCGCCTGCGGGAAGCGTGATGTTTTCAAATGTTCTCTCGGGATATACCTCGCGCGAAACCGTGACGGAAACGGGATATTCGCATCCGTTTGAGAGCAGATAGTTTTCAGCCGTTTCGCGGACGGCATCAAGCGTAGCCGAGAGAAAAAGCTCGGCTTCTTTTGCGTTCTTTGCCTGATTTGAGGCATCGGCAAGCAGGGGAAGAACAGCATCGCGCACACCCTCTTTCAGGCGCTGATCCTCTTCGCTGTCGGAGGCGGCGATGATATGCAGGCGGACGATATCGTCATATATTTTCATATCGTTTTTTGTCGGCATAAATGAGCAGAGCAGGCAGACCGCAAGCACGAGTGAGGTGAATATTACGAGATAACGCATTTTTTATTTTCTCCTTTGATTTAAGAAAAGTTTTCTTGTGAGTGTATTATGCGCACTCATGCGGCGTAATATTCGCAAAAAGTGAATTTACCGGAAAAAATTTCCATATTCGCACTATAGGCGCACATTGCATATTATGAGGTATCGGGGACATATAATTTTATCCGTGTGCTCCCGAAAAAGACAAAAAGAGGAGAATATGAAAAATGACAGCAAAATATATATCCGTGATAGGCGGCGATATGCGCCATGCGGCGCTCGCGAGAGTGCTTTCAAAGAGAGGCTTTGATGTCCGCTTTTACGGGATAGATATATATAACGGCGATTTCGGCGGCGCGAAAAAATGCACCTCCGCAGAGGAGGCGCTCGCAGGCACAGATATCGTTATACTGCCGCTTCCCGCAGGCTCCGGCGGCATATACATAAATGCGCCGTTTGCCGATGGGGAGATAACCATAGACGAGGTAGCGGAGAAAATGCCGCCCGGCGCACTGCTCCTCGGCGGCATGATACCGCAGGAGTTTCTTCTCCGCATAGGCGAGAGGAAGATAAGGTGCATCGACTACTACGAGCGCGAGGAACTGACGGTCATGAACGCGATACCGACCGCCGAGGGTGCCATCGCCATCGCCATGGATGAACTGCCGATAACGCTTCACGGCATGAGTGCGGCGGTACTCGGATTCGGCAGGGTGGCGAATATTCTTTCGCATAAGCTGGCGGCGCTCGGCGTTTCGGTCACGGTTTTCGCGCGAAAAAGCCATGCGAGAGCATGGGCAAAAGCTTACGGCTACGGTGCCGAGGATTTCGATGCGCTCGGCGCGCATATTGCGGAATATGACTGCGTTTTCAATACCGTACCGGGAGTTGTGATAGACAGCGGAGTGCTCGGAAAAATGCGCCGCGATACGCTGATAATAGACCTCGCTTCAAAGCCGGGCGGAGTCGACTACATCCGCGCACGCGAATGCGGGATAAAAGCGATACCGGCGCTTTCGCTTCCCGGCAGAGTCGCGCCCGATACCGCAGGCGGTTATATCGCCGATACGGTAATGAATATTATAAGGGAAACCGAAAACGGAGGGAAAATATGATAGGATATTGCTTCTGCGGTTCTTTTTGCACCGTGGGAAAATCGATAGGCATACTGCGTTCGCTTGCCGCCGAGGGCAATGATATACTGCCCGTGATGAGCGACAGTGTATATGAAACCGATACGCGCTTCGGCAGAGCGGAGGATATAAGAAAAACCGTTTCCGAGATATGCGGAAAGGAAATAATCCATACGATAGCGGATGCCGAGCCGATAGGACCGAAAACGGTGCTCGACATCCTCGTGATAGCGCCATGCACCGGAAATACCCTTGCCAAAATGGCGGCGGGCATAACCGATACGCCTGTTACCATGGCGGCAAAGGCACAGCTTCGTTCAAACCGTCCAGTCGTGATAGCGCTTGCGACAAACGATGCGCTCTCGGCAAATCTGAAGAATATCGGCACGCTACTTTCACGCAAAAATATCTATTTTGTGCCGATGTTTCAGGATGACCCCGAGAAAAAGCCGAGCTCGCTCGTATGCGATTTTTCGCGGCTCAAGGAAACAATGGTTGCCGCCTTTGCGGGCAGGCAAACACAGCCTGTATTTTTGCAGGGATAAGAGAAAAATACGGGGCGGATGCCGCTCCGTATTTTGATGTGGGGTGTTTTCAGTGTGATTTTGAAAAGAAACATAAATATACTTTTATTTTATCGTACTTTTCAGTGACGAAAAGTACCAAAAGT